>JANOPX010000190.1:0-18939 GCA_031422115.1 Chamaesiphon sp. VAR_4_metabat_408
AGAGAGACGATTAGAAACAGACTCAATCAAATTGAGTTACATCCTTGGAAAACACAAAGATTCTGTATTCCCGAAGAAGATTTACCACGATTTATTGCTCAGATGGAGGATGTGCTAGATGTCTATAGTGAGCCGCCAGACCCAGATGCACCACTAATTTGTATGGATGAAGCATCAGTTGAACTGACTGGCGATCGCTTTACCCACATTTTTAGTCTGGTCGAGCCACTACGATTACTGCTTTTAATTGTTCAGTTCCATTGTTTTTTAATGTCAAAATTGCAGTATTTTTGGGGAATTGGGCAATCTTTTTCACTAACTTGATTACCTGACACTTCAATCCTGAATAATCTATCCAAATTAGCTAAAGGATTGAGATCGCTTATTTGATTATTTGTGAGATAGATAGTCCTTAATTTAGTCAGTTTAACTAAAGGACTTAGATCGCTTATTTGATTATTTTTGAGAGAGATGCCAGATAATCTAGTTAAGTTAGCTAGGGGTTTTAGATTAGATATTTGATTATTCCTCAGATTCAGATATCTCAATCCAGTTAAGGTAGTTAGGGGTGTTATGTCAGTGATTTGATTATCATCCAAACTCAGAGAAAGTAATCCGGATAAATTTGCTAAAGGTCTTAGATCGGTAATTTTTTTATTAGTAAGTCCGAGACTAGAAGAGCTTTTCAACTGACGATTAGCGACTTGGCAGTTGTTGGTTCTATATTCTTTCATTATCATATTAACTGTATGTCTAGTGGCTTTAGGAATAGAACTTCTCTGTTGACACCACTGAATAAAGCTTTGGAAACCTATTTGCTGTTTTGTAGATGCGTTCATGGGCATTGATTGTAGCAATAATGACAGTATAATTCCACCTGAATAAATATTTTTCATGTTTTTAGGTTTAATTCTAAATATATTAATCGTCAATATCCCTTTTATAGTAAGAGAAGCATATACTCATTGTAAATGCTATTTATCTCTTCGAGCAAAGATAAGCTGATTCAACATGTCTTGTTATAACAAGACATGTTGAATCAATTTGAAGTAATCAAGATGATAACTTTTCAATCAACCTTTAACACATCCATTGAGTTCGATGTTATGTAATCCTCAAGCATAGACTATCGAATCATCAGAATCAAAGAGAGCAATAGTTTCCAAATCGGGATTAGTTAAGCCCATAGTATCGATACTATCGAATAGATACGTTAGCTGCTCTTGTTCTACCCCCGTATCTTCATCCACTTTTGTCATTGTCACTCGATAGGCTAAATCTTCTGTATCATCAATATTATCCAAGGCTATATTAGATGATGAGCTGTCATCTTCAGAAGCTGCATATTGATAGAAATTATAGTTGCCATCATTTTTAACCCACTTTTCAAAGTCTTCATATGCTTTTACAGTTTGGTCTGGATCTGGCCATTCCCGCAGAGTCGGAGCATATACAAAATTAAAGTTTATACTTTGTTGCAGAAAATTATAGCGATCGTTGACGCTATCATTTAAAGTTTTGAATGTTAGTTGGAAGTTGAAGAAGCGTCTCTGTGCATCAAGAGGTCTCCCAGATCCTGCAATCATGTTATTGGTTGAAGTTACTTGATAGTATTTCGATAGCAGATCGCTGAGTTTCACCTTTTGTGGGGAAAGTTGATTGTATTTTAGCATTCTAGTCCGGTAGCCCTCTACCCCCTTTGGATTGGCGACAACTTTGTTCGTACTCAGCCAATAACCTAGCATAAAACCATCAATATCCCCAATCAGTTCTGCTTCACCTGCTGCACTACCTATTCCACCCCAATCCCACCTTTTTCTGGCATCTTGACTACATAAATAGTAGTTAGCTTTTACAGCCTGCTGTCCGATGTCTCCTGTAATCGTCATAGCATATAAGACATCAAGCTCGAATAATTCTCTTGCTTTCCCATCGTTAGTATCATAACAAACTTCTTTCGGCCCGACATTTTTTACTACCTCAGTTTTGCAGTAGACAGGCCCCGGATGATGAATACCGCCTGAAATTCCACAAATGACATGTCCAAGCGCGACTCTTCTGGGAGGGGTACATAGATCGAAGGTAACACCTTTTTCAGTCTTTGCGCCAGTCTCAGCATGATGAGACATAATACCTTTTAGAAGGGTTTTCTCATTTAGCGTTAGTTTCTTACTTGCAGTAATATCAAAAGTATTTAACTTAGTCGTACCCAGAATTACTCTAAACTGATGCTTATCATAATCCCCAGCCTTTCGTAAACTATCTACTATTTGTGATGTTGTGAGTTCGGGATGTAGCGTCTCGAATCTAGCTATCAGTGAAATGGCTTCTTTTATATTCATATTCTATGTATGGTAAGATGCGTTTTGCAAGAGGTTACTTTGAAGGTAATTTGGGTCTATTTTTTTAGTAGGGTATTTACTATCTGGTCAGGTTTGATTCGATCGGGTTATTTGAGAATTTATCAGCAGCAATTTTTATACTATCTATCACCAGTCGCGATCGCAGTTTAGATGTTAGATCCAACTTAAAATATATAAAATATGCTATCATTATATAGTCTATTTAATAGATAGCAATTGAATATAGAAAATGTTTCAAATGACTGAGTAATATCAACATATAATTAATTAATTAATGATTAAGCGATGGTTAAATAATAACTTTTTATTTAATATGCGATCGCAAGGAAATGTCATTAAAGTATAAAAAAATACGCGGATAATCTATACTTACTCAAACGATAGAATCCAAATAGGGCTAACACTGTTAGTCCTATGTATTTAAAGCATCTTTAACGTTGTAAATATTTATACCGATCGATTCACTTATTCAATCCGCTCGAAGTAGCGATCGAATATAATCGACCGAAACCTCATTTCAGACAAAATAAGTGTTGATGCAATCGTCAAGTTTTCCGAGCATTAGACTCTATTTTTGTCTCGATCTCTTCTGTCTTTAGTTCTCGATCGACACAGAGAGCGCGGCTGTTGGGTGTCGATCCACGCAACCACCGGAATAATTTTGATGGGATCGTTGAATCTACCGATCGCCACAAAACGCTGAGTGGTTTAGAACAGAAAATATCGCTGTGCCATTGGTAAGATTGTTGCTGGTTCGCAAGTCAATAACTCGCCATTGGCGCGGACTTCATAGGTTTCTGGATCGACTTCAATTTGGGGGAGTAGATCGTTGAGCTTCATATCCCGCTTCGATAATTGGCGGGTATTTTTGACTGGTACGACTTGTTTTTGGAGTCCTAATCGATCGGCAATGCCCAAATCGTGTGCCACCTGAGATACAAAGGTCATGGAAGTTGCTCCCACCGCTTTACCATAACTACCAAACATCGGTCGCATGTGGACTGGTTGAGGGGTGGGAATACTGGCATTAGCATCGCCCATTTGCGCCCAAGCGATCGATCCACCCTTGATGACCATTTCCGGTTTCACGCCAAAAAATGCTGGTTTCCACAGACAGAGATCGGCAATTTTACCAGGTTCGATCGATCCCACATAGTTAGCGATACCGTGGGTAATTGCGGGGTTGATGGTGTATTTGGCGATGTAGCGTTTTGCCCGGAGGTTATCATTTCGGTGGTTATTTTCCACCGCTCCAGTACCTGGAAGCCAACCCCGTTGAGTCTTCATTTTGTGGGCGGTTTGCCAAGTGCGAATAATCGTTTCACCAATTCTACCCATCGCTTGGGAGTCAGAAGCAATCATACTAAATGCCCCCAAATCATGGAGGATATCTTCGGCGGCGATCGTTTCGCGGCGAATTCGCGACTCGGCAAAGGCGACATCTTCGGGGATATTGGGATCGAGATGGTGACATACCATCAGCATATCCAGATGTTCGTCGAGGGTATTGAGGGTATAGGGGCGAGTGGGATTGGTGGAGGAAGGTAGTACATTACTCTCGCCACAAACCTTGATGATATCTGGCGCGTGACCTCCTCCGGCTCCTTCGGTGTGGTAGGTGTGGATGACGCGATGCTTGAAAGCGGCGATCGTATCTTCAACAAAACCCGCTTCATTGAGGGTATCGGTATGAATTGCCACTTGGACATCATATTCGTCAGCAACATTGAGACAATTATCGATCGTCGCCGGAGTTGTACCCCAGTCTTCATGCAGCTTGAGACCGATCGCGCCAGCATGAACTTGTTCGACGAGTCCTTCTGGTTGACTGCTATTTCCTTTCCCCAGAAAACCAATGTTCAGCGGGAAGGCTTCAGCGGCTTCTAGCATCCGTTCCATGTGCCAAGGCCCTGGAGTGCAAGTAGTGGCACTAGTACCCGCCGCAGGCCCCGTACCGCCGCCGATCGTCGTCGTAATCCCCGATGCGATCGCCACATCCATTTGCTGGGGACAGATAAAGTGAATATGGGTATCAATTCCCCCCGCCGTCAAGATTTGTCCTTCCCCAGCAATGACCTCTGTGCCAGGGCCAATAATAATATCAACCCCATCTTGAATATAAGGATTGCCCGCCTTACCAATCTTGGCAATTTTCCCATCGACAATGCCCACATCAGCCTTGACAATCCCCCACCAGTCCAAAATCAGGGCATTGGTAATTACTGTATCTACCGCTCCAGCTTGATTGGTAATCGGCGATTGCCCCATCCCATCCCGAATCACTTTACCACCACCAAATTTGACCTCTTCACCATAACTCGTCAGATCTCGCTCGACTTCAATAATTAATTCAGTATCTGCCAATCGAACTCGATCGCCTACAGTCGGCCCGTAGGTATCGGCATAAGCGCGGCGATTCATCCGGTAAGCCATATAAATTAAGTAATAAGTAATAAGTAATAAGTAATAAGTAATGATGCTCAATCCAACCTACAGAATATCTATATGATTAAATCCTCCACAATTAACCTGTAGGGGTACCCACGAGGGGTACCCAAGGATTGAATCATTAGTACTTCTAACAACCGATGTAAGATGTGAGATTTTAAGATGGAGGCAAATCTAGATAACCCTCGATCGAACCATTAAAACCATAAACCTGACGACTACCAGCCAGGGGAATCAGATTCACAGTCCGTTCGTCACCTGGTTCAAAGCGGACAGCGGTACCAGCGGGAATATCTAATCGCATTCCGCGTGCGGCCGATCGATCGAACAACAAAGCCCGATTAACTTCATAGAAATGAAAGTGGGAGCCAACTTGAATCGGTCGATCGCCGCTATTTGCTACCGTTAAAATTGTAACTGGTCGATCGGCATTTAATTCAATCTCACCGTCGGGAACGAATAATTCACCAGGAATCATAATTACTTATACCAATTTAAAAAAACAATGGCGACAGATGGGTTGATATAATCAGAACGCTTAGAAACTCGACTTTCTAGAATTACCCCAGATCCCCGACTTCTTTGAGAAGTCGGGGATCTGACTCCTCTAAAAATGAAAATGAAAGCCAACTTGAATTGGTCGATCGCCCGTCCGCAAAATCTATTGTCCTATTACCTAATAGGACAATGGACAGTCACCAGTTTTGTACCATCAGGAAAAGTGGCTTCCACCTGAATATCATCAATCATTTCCGGGATGCCCTCCATCACTTCACTGCGTTCTAATAGAGTGGTACCATAGGTCATTAGCTCTGCTACGGTTTGACCGTCTCTGGCTCCTTCGAGGATCCCTGCGGTGATATAAGCGATCGATTCCGGGTAATTGAGCTTCAAGCCTCTGGCTTTACGTCGCTCGGCTACTAGGGCGGCTGTAAAAATTAGGAGTTTGTCTTTTTCTTGGGGCGTTAACTGCATGGGTGGCGATCGTCGGCAACTGAGGATATTTTAGCCCACATCCTGCTGCAAATTATGTAGGGGCGCGATGCAAAGGTAGGGGCACGATGCATCGTGCCCTTACCTTTGCATCGTGCCCTTACCTTTGCATCGTGCCCTTACCTTTGCATCGTGCCCTTACCTTTGCATCGTGCCCCTACCTTTGCCAGACTCTGGGCACACAGGCGGCTCTCTGCCGATATTGCTGGCGTAGCAAGTCCCAAACGGCAATAAACCATTGTTGAGCGGCTTGTCGATCTCCCCCTCGATAACGACAAACTAGGCCTGCTGCTAGAGCTGTTACCCCCCAATCCGATTCATTTTGGGGCGAGAGGGTGCGCGCCTGGGCAACTAATTCAGGACTAACATTACCACCCAACCATACCAAGAGTCCGAGTAGTGGCTGACTGGCAGTTGCTTGGCGGCTGTGCCATAAATCCCCTGTAATTTGCTGTCTGTCGATCCACAACGGTTTCCCTTGTTGCCACACTTCGAGGGCATTTTGCCAGCAACCTTCGCGGAAGGTTTCTTGACTGGCACTACGCCCCAATCGCACGATCTCCCAAGCGCAAAAAGTCGCACCAGCAGCTAAATCGACGCGGAGCTGTTGCTGGTATCGAGCACGGTTGAAAATAATCGTTGCTTGGGGCAACCATTCTAAGTGGGCATTGGCACCGAGTTTGATGGCGATTTGCTGCTGGGCAAAAGCACCATTGCTCCGATAAATTTTGGTAGCGGCGGCGGTGGTAATTAGGGCTTGGCTGTCAGCGGCTAGATCGATTTGGTATGTGAGCCTGTCTCCGCCAACCATTCCACCAGCACTGTGTAAAATAACTGCATGACAAATGTTGGGTTCTGGATAAAAGGGGCGTTGAATCTTCAGGGGCGCATGAGCATAGCTATGGGTGAGGATCGTGTTTTCCCCTTGAGGTTGAAACCTGAGATCCATATCACCTTGCCAATTGACAGATAAATTCATGTGCTATTTCTTCAGTATCTTTGTGTGTTATTACGCCAAATTGCTTGGATGAGAATCTCTCTACTATATTGCCAAACCCTGCGGATCCTGACTAGAAGGTCAAATCAACCTTTCCGCCGGAGCATTCAGCCTTCGAGGGATCTCCCTTGACGTAATATCTCGTGAAGCTAATCGAAGTTACGTTAAAATAAAATTGTATTAGAACGATCGATCTATTCAATATCTCTCACCAGTAAAATTCTTATTATTAACTTTTTAAATTTGCTATTTATGCACAAATCATTAATTATCATTAGTTCGGCTAGTGCGATCGCGATCGCTGCATTTTCGCCGATCGTTCTGGCTAAATCTACTGATGGAACTACCATCTACAAAAATAGTAGCTTGCCCGCCGCCCGCAAAATCGCCCAGAATTCTTCCAGACAGGCTGATGAGCTACTCACATCAGGCAATAAAAAGTTTCAAAATCGAGATTATCCAGGGGCGATCGCAGATTTTTCTCAGGCGATTAAAATCAACCCCAGTTTTGATAAAGCTTATTACAATCGGGGCATAGCACGCGATCGCATCAACGATCGAGCTAATGCCATTGAAGACTATAGTCAAGTCATCAAAATATCACCGCAAAATAGTTATGCCTATTATAATCGGGGAGTCGCCAGGGAAAAATCCGGCGATAAAAAGGGTGCCATAGCTGATTTTGACAGAGCAATTCAGATCGATCCAAAATATGTTGATGCCTATCTAAATCGAGGCAGTCTCCATGATGAATCGGGAAATTTTAAAGCAGCTAATGCCGATTTTTCTACAATTATCCAACTCAAACCAAACGATCCTGATGCTTATCTAAATCGAGGTTGGATTAAATTCAAACTAGCCGATCGTCAAGGTGCGATCGATGACTATACCCAAGCCATCAAAGCCAATCCTAATTATTATCTTGCCTATCACAACCGAGGCTGGACAAAAGCGAACTTAGGCGACAATAAAGGAGCGATGCTCGATTTCGATCGAGCTATTGCGATCGAACCCACCTATTATCTCGCCTATTATAATCGAGGCAATACGCGCCGCAGATTTGGTGATTATGCTGGAGCGATGTCTGATTACGATCGCACTATTCAGTTAAAACCTACCTACGCGGCTGCTTATAATAATCGCGGATTGGCTCACAAAAAGCTCAAAAATTATCCCAAAGCGATCGCCGATTATACCCAAGCCATCAAATTGAATGCCAATCTAGCCGAAGCTTATTCCAATCGCGGGATGGCTCTTCGAGAATCTCGAAATTCTCCAGCCGACAGACAAAGCCAAAGAGCTACTGCCGTAAGTGACTTTCAGATGGCGGCAAAACTATATCAACAGCAAGGTTATCAACGAGAATACGCAAACGCACTCAAATTAGCCAAGCTAACTCAACAGGGTAAGTAGGATTTTGGATTTTGGATTGAAGAAATAATACATTTACCCTACCACCCTCCTACCCTCCTACCCTACCACCCTACCACCCTCCTACCCTACCACCCTTACCCCCGTGCTATAATCCTAGAGATCCTGGGTAAAACATTGAGTCCAAATCTATTTTGTCTGCGCCTTTATCAATTGCAATTTTAGCTGACTCAAAAGAAATATCTCCATTATTAGCCCAGTACCTAAGTGCAGAGCCACATATATGGAGATATTTTAGCGATCGATCGGAATTTTTGGCTCATGTTGAAGCGGATAAACAAGAGCTAGACTGTTTGGTATTTCAATCCCAGAATCAATCTTTGCCAACACTCGATCGACTACACGATCGGTGTATCCTGTTACCGATCGTCATTATTCAGGGATCGGTACCCACTAGTGCAGGAGCCAACCCATCAAGCCATATTTATCAACCTTCTGAGGTGATTTTAGCCACCGCCAACCTATCGGAAATTGGTAGTGCGATCGACAAAGCCATTACAAGATTTTTGAAATTAGATCCACCCCAAGCAGTCGAGGATTGTCTCCAACCTACCGAAATCGAACCAAGCAGCTCCGAACCCAACTTCTTGCTGGAGAAGCAGCGTCGCCTCTCCGACAAACTCAAGGAACGGCTGGGATATCTAGCAGTTTACTACAAACGCAACCCCCGCCAATTTTTCCGCCAACTCGATCGAGTACAAAAGCAAGAGTTCCTCACCCATCTAAAATCACAATACCGCACGATAGTCCTAGACTATTTTGGTGACAGCCGTGAAATTAATGAAACCATCGATGAATTTGTCAGCGGGGTCTTTTTCACAGATCTGTCTGTGTCAGAGATTGTCAAGATTCACATGGAATTGATGGAAGAATTCTCCAAACAGTTAAAATTGGAAGGACGGAGCGAAGACATTCTCCTCGATTATCGGCTCACTCTCATCGATGTCATCGCTCATCTATGCGAATTGTACCGTCGCTCCGTGCCACAGTAAGGATAGTATGAACAAAGGTGGCGATATCTCTACAGTACACCTATTTTGTAAAAATGCTCAGAATGCACGGGAGTTAGATTTCGATCCTCACCAGCGGCTCAGGTAAAGACAAAGGCTGCGCCGATGGCAGCGGCGCACGGGAAAGGACTTAAGATTCGTAACTTCATCTAACTAACAGTTTAACTTATGAGTACCTTAATGAAAACTTACGTCCTAAAGCTCTATGTTGCTGGAAATACTCCAAATTCAGTTAGAGCACTCCGAACCCTCAAAAATATTTTGGAAGAAGAATTCAAAGGCGTGTATGCTCTTAAAGTAATTGATGTCTTGAAAAATCCCCAACTCGCAGAAGAGGATAAAATTTTAGCCACTCCAACCCTTTCTAAAGTTTTACCGCTACCAGTGCGAAAAATTATTGGGGACTTATCCGATCGAGAAAAAGTATTAATTGGATTGGATCTTCTATACGAAGAACTATCCGAACGAGATGCAGAATTTTAGCCGAACTGTGTCAAGATCGATCTCAACGAATCAATTCACAACTATTTCAACTCTGTTGTATATCTAGCCATTCTTCAACATGTCAGCAACGATCGGTACCAATCCACCAGCAGAATCAAAGTCATGTCTTTTGGGCGTGCAGAAAATTCCCACGATGATTGAGGGATTCGATGATATCTCTCATGGTGGTTTACCCGTTGGCAGAACTACCATCATCAGCGGAACATCTGGAACTGGCAAAACCATGATGGCAGTACAGTTTCTCTACAATGGGATTCATTACTTTGGCGAGTCTGGGATCTTTGTCACCTTTGAAGAATCACCTGCGGATATCATCACAAATGCCTATAGTTTTGGTTGGGATCTGCAAAAATTGATCGACGAGGGTAAATTATTTATCCTCGATGCTTCTCCCGATCCCGAAGGTCAAGAAGTAGTCGGAAGTTTCGATCTTTCGGCCTTGATCGAGCGGATTAATTATGCTATCAACAAATATAAAGCCAAACGAGTCTCGATCGATTCCGTCACAGCTATTTTCCAACAATATGATGCCGCCTCTGTCGTCAGGCGAGAAATCTTTCGGCTAGTAGCTCGCCTTAAACAAATGGGTGCTACCACCGTGATGACCACCGAAAGAGTCGAAGAATACGGCCCAGTTGCCAGGTTTGGGGTCGAAGAATTTGTCTCTGATAATGTCGCCATCGTCCGCAATGTGCTAGAAGGCGAACGCCGCCGTCGGACGATCGAAATCCTCAAACTACGTGGAACTACCCACATGAAGGGCGAATATCCCTTCACCATCACCAACAATGGCATAAATATCTTCCCATTGGGGGCTATGCGCCTCACCCAGAAGTCTTCAAACGTACGGGTATCATCTGGAGTCAAACGGCTCGACGAGATGTGTGGAGGAGGTTATTTCAAGGACTCGATCATTCTGGCAACTGGCGCGACAGGAACGGGCAAAACTCTACTTGTGAGTAAGTTTATCCAGGAGGCTTGTCTGGCTGGGGAACGGGCGATTTTGTTTGCCTATGAGGAGTCACGAGCGCAGTTATCGCGAAATGCCAATTCTTGGGGGATTGATTTTGAGGATTTGGAGGAACGAGGATTGTTAAAGATCCTCTGCTCTTATCCAGAGTCAGCCGGATTGGAAGATCATCTCCAAACGATCAAATCGGAAATCGCCGAGTTCAAACCCGCGCGGATAGCCATCGATTCCCTATCTGCTCTGGCGCGAGGGGTAAGTAATAATTCGTTCCGTCAGTTCGTCATCGGGGTAACTGGTTATGCCAAACAAGAGGAAATTACCGGATTTTTTACGAATACCTCCGACCAATTTATGGGATCTAATTCAATTACCGATTCCCATATCTCCACGATTACCGACACGATTTTGATGCTTCAGTATGTAGAAATTCGCGGCGAAATGGCGCGGGCACTCAATGTCTTCAAGATGCGCGGTTCCTGGCATGATAATGGAATTCATGAATATACCATCAGCAAGGATGGCGCAGAAATCAAGGATTCTTTCCGCAACTATGAGGGGATCATCAGTGGCTCCCCTAGTCGGATTGCTGTAGATGAAAAGTATGAGCTTTCCCGTATCGTCAGAGCTGTCAGTGACAAATCTGGAGAATAGCCCTTAATCGGGACTATTAAACCATCATTATCAAAATTTACCCGGCTCACTTCCCACTCTCAATTTCTACTTCATCAATCTCTGGTTGCGCTGGTAAATTGGCAAATAGAGCCTGTAGTTTCCAACGTTGAATATACGGCCAACCGCCATTTTCTTCAATATCGCGGAGGAGCGTATAGAGAGCTTGGCGACTGTCAGGGAGAGCGGCTTGGAAATAACCTTCCTGAATTTCGCGATGTAACTTTTCTAAAGTGCGGAGGAGTAGGAGTAAACTGTGGATATCACCTTGGGATCGATCGGCCATCGTGTGGATTTGACTGGAAATCGCTTCTAGATCCTGAGCTGCGGCGGTTGATGCTAGTTGTGCGGGCGAAGACGAGTCTTTGGAGTTGTTCATTAAACTTAATTTGTCAAACTTTGGTAACGTAAATTTATATTTGGCGTAGTAGCTAAATCTCAACCAAATATCCCAAATCATCTTGGGCTAGATGATGTATCCGAGGCACAGACGAGGTAAAATGCTTGAGCGGCAAGACAACCATCTTACTTCGTCTGTACGGTCGATCGCCCGCAATCTTCAAAAAATCATTTCCCTGCGGGTACACTTCAGACAGATTGGCTAATCCCAATCATGGGCTAGATAATGCCCAATCCATTTTAGACTTCAGTAGTCGTTACGAGGTTGTACTGGGTTAAAATTATCTGCAATAACATAAAATTATCGAAGATTGAGGTCAATTATGAAATTTCGCGGATTAGTCGCCGCTCTACTAGCCATCTGTATTGGCTTGTTGACGGCTTGTAGCGATGCGCCAGCATCAGCCACAACTGCACTCACCTACGAGGACATTCGGGGAACGGGATTGGCCAACAACTGTCCTAGTATTGACGATATCAGTCGGGGTTCGATCCCGCTCGATGCCACCAAAAGCTATCAGTTGGTAGACATGTGCATCCAGCCTAGTAACTACTTCGTCAAAGAAGAACCTCTCAACAAGCGTCAAGAAGCGGAATTCATCGCTGGTAAGATTGTCACACGAGATACTTCTAGCCTCGACCAAATCAAAGGCTCTCTTACTCTCTCTGAAGATCGCACGCTGACATTCAAAGAAGAAGATGGAATTGACTTCCAAGCCATCACCGTCAAAATGCCTGGTGGTGAATTGGTACCTTTCCTATTCACAGTCAAAGAGTTAGTTGCTACCAGCCAACCTGGAGTAGAAAGCATCACCACTTCTACTGACTTTGCAGGCGAATACAAGGTTCCATCTTACCGTGGTAACGTCTTCCTCGACCCCAAAGGTCGCGGTGTTGCTAGTGGATACGTTGATGCTAATGCACTCCAAGCCGAAGCAGTAAATCGTCAAGGCAATCGCGCCAACACCAAACGGGCTACCGCTTCCAAAGGCAAAATCAAGTTTGAAGTTGCCAAAGTCAATAGCGAAACTGGCGAAATCGCCGGAATCTTTGAAAGCGAACAAACTTCCGACACCGATTTAGGTGCGCTCGATGCCAAAGAAGTCAAAGTTCGTGGTTTGTTCTACGCTCGTCTAGAAACTAAATCCTAGTCAGGGATAAGGGGTGAGGGGGACGGGGAGACGGGGAGACTATTGATTAGCCTATCGCTCATCGCCTGACATCTGACCCCTGACCCCTGACCCCTGACCCCTACCCTCTCTAAAAACTATAACTAGCAACTTTGTTTAGTAAATATTTCGAGTAAGTGTTGTATCCCTGGATACAGCACTTTTTTGTGGGATGGGGATGGTCAGAAATCGATTCTCCGAGGGAGAGGCGGAGCTAACGAAATTTCTCTTAATCCCTCATCCCGCACCCCTCCCACCCCTATAATAGGATCTCATTAACAGAAGTGAAACTACCTATGGGTCGCGCTAAAAAAGTTGTCCTTGCTTATTCTGGTGGGGTTGATACCTCCGTCTGTATTCCCTATCTCAAACAGGAGTGGGGTGTTGAAGAAGTAATTACCCTCGCCGCAGATTTGGGTCAAGGTGATGAATTAGAACCAATTCGCCAAAAAGCTCTCAACTCTGGTGCGAGTGTTTCCCTCGTGGTGAAGGCTACCGAAAGCTTTATCTCTGATTATGCTTTCCCGGCACTCAAAGCAAATGCTTTGTACGAGAATCGTTATCCTCTCTCCACTGCACTAGCTCGTCCGTTGATTGCCAAATTGCTAGTAGAAGCGGCTGAGGAATATGGTGCTGATGCTGTCGCGCATGGTTGTACTGGCAAAGGTAACGACCAAGTAAGATTTGATGTATCGATCGCCGCTCTCAATCCTAATCTAAAAGTGCTCGCTCCCGCCCGTGAATGGGGCATGAGCCGCGAACAAACCATCGCCTATGGGGAAAAGTGCGGTATCGCTTCACCCGTCAAAAAATCGTCACCCTACAGTGTCGATCTTAACCTACTCGGACGTAGTGTTGAAGCTGGCCCGCTCGAAAATCCTTGGGTAGAACCCCTCGAAGAAGTCTACGCGCTGACGAAATCGATCGAGAATGCCCCAAATCAACCAGAATATCTAGAAATTGGCTTCACCTGCGGCATCCCCACTAGTGTCAACGGTAAAAAGCTCGACCCCATCGCCCTCATCACCCAACTCAATCAAGTCGTTGGCAATCATGGCATCGGTCGAATTGATATGGTCGAAAACCGTCTCGTGGGCATCAAATCTCGCGAAATCTACGAAGTCCCCGCCTTATCCGTCCTCATTCAAGCACATCGCGACCTAGAAAGCCTGACCCTCACAGGCGATGTCACCCAATACAAGCGGGGATTGGAAGATACTTACAGCAAACTCGTTTACAACGGTCTGTGGTATTCGCCCCTTAAAGCTGCCTTAGATGCCTTCATCGACCAAACCCAAGCGCGAGTCACTGGCACCATCCGCATCAAGCTATTCAAGGGCAATGCGGTCATTGTCGGTCGTCAGTCTGAGTACAGTCTCTACGATATGGATCTCGCCACCTACGGCGCGGAAGACCAATTCGACCACAAAGCCGCTGAGGGCTTTATCTACGTCTGGGGCTTGCCCACGCGAGTGTGGTCGCAACGGAATCGGTAGAGAGGGAGAGGGGGAGACTGGGGGACTGGGGGACTGGGAGACTGGGAGACGTGATTTACCCAACTCTTCTTAATCCTCAACTCCGAACTCCCAACTCCCAACTCATCCTAGTCTTCATGATCGTCAAAAGGATCCGACAACTGCTTGGATGCAGGGCCAAAAGAGAGGTATAAACCATAGGCGGTAGTCAAGACTACGAGGGAGCCTAATGTAATGCTAATGATGGTTGCTGATTCCATAGTTTTAAAATTTGGTAATATTGCTTATTAATACAATATTACCGATATTTTACAAAAATTTACCAAAATCTCAGGAACTTGGATCCAAGATCCAAAAATAGAATCTTCTTTGGTAGACTGTAGAGTGTGGAATATTTCCACCCTTTAATTAAATTGTTAACACAACATCCTTAGTGACATGGCGCAGCGGACTAAATTAGGCGATATTCTCAGACCTCTGAATGCTGAATATGGTAAAGTCGTCCCTGGTTGGGGTACTACCCCAGTCATGGGTGTATTTATGGTGTTATTTGCTGTCTTTTTATTGATTATCCTCCAAATCTACAACAGCTCTCTCGTTCTCGATAGTTTTTCTGTTGACTGGAGTGGCGGAAAGTAAGCCCGTAACATATGGTGACTGGAGATTGGAAAGGGGTAAGTCAAATCTACTCTAGTCTCGATCTCTAGTCACTATGTCATTGGCGGTTTCCGAGAGCCTTTGCCCGTGCATTTAGCTACAATAATCTTATAGAGCTGGCACTAATATCGTCAGCACAATTGTTAGGAACAGTACTATGAACTTTTTTGGGATTGGTTTACCGGAAACTATCGCGATCGCGGTTGTCGTATTATTGGTGTTTGGCCCCAAGAAATTACCAGAAATTGGCAAGAGTCTAGGTAAGGCTCTCAAAGGTTTTCAAGAAGCCTCTAATGATTTTCAGTCTGAGTTTAAAAAAGAAGTAGACGCGATCGAAACTACTGTCAAAAATTCAAATGCGATCGAATCGACTGAAGTAGCTAGCAATAAATCAGATCGAAACACTTAGCTATTTGGTGGTGTCTATTTTCATAAACAGCGATAGTTGCTCGCGATCGAAGTAAGCCGCCTGCAAGAGTTATAGGTTTCCGCTTCGATCGCGAGCAACTCATCTCTCCACCGCACAACCAACCGTAAAAGAATGATTTCGACTGCGCTGCTGCATAAATTTACAAGGCAGCAGGCATATGTTCATGACATCAGAGTTTTAACAATCGTTAAATTTAGCACCGCCGATTTTTGCTCAAAGTGGCAACCTGTCTAGATCCGATTTAGTCCCGATCACCACTAACACATCTTCCTGAGTGAGCCGCCGATCGGGTTTTGGGTTAATATCAAAATGTTCGGGCTGGCCGATCGCTAAAACATTGAGTCCATAATCACTCCGCAGTCTGAGTTCCAGAATGGTTTTGCCATAAAAAGACTCTGGCACTTTGAGTTCGACAATACTATGTTGGGGATCTAAATCGAGGCGATCTAAAATTCCCGGCTTAATCAGTGTCTGCGCTAAATTGCAACCTCCTTCATATTCTGGTAATACTAGCCGATCGGCTCCAACTTTTTGGAGCAATTTAGCATGAACATCTGAAGAAGCTTTGGCGATTACATACGAGACACCAGCTTCTTTGAGATTTAGGGTAGTAATAATACTTTCTTGTAAGTAGTTACCGATCGCCACAATTACAGTATCAAACTCAAAGATTCCCGCCTCCTTGAGTGCTAGGGGATTAGTAGAATCTAAGACTACTGCGTGGGCAGCACTTCCAGCACTTAAAATATCAGCGACTCGTCCTTCATTAACATCTGTACCCAATACCTCATAACCTGAATGGTGTAGCGTTTCGCATACTGCCCGCCCAAATCTACCTAAACCAATTACGGCAAATTGGCGAGCTTTGTGTGGTCTCAAGTTGCGAAAAAAGCTGAAAGCAGGACGTTCTGTTGAATTAGACATAAATTTGGTTAATTACTTATCAGTTAATTACTTGGTTCCTGAACCTCAATCCGCGAGCAAATATCCTCAATCCGTTGGCGTAGCCGCTCCGACAGGAGAAACTGAGGTTAGATCTACCCAACTAGTAAAGATTCTTCTGGATAACTCACGGCACTGGGTTGAGGATCGCCCAATACCGAGGAAATCAGTAACAAAATTCCGACTCGTCCAATATACATGGTCGCGATCAACACTAGTTTACTAAAAGGTGTCAGCCCTGCGGTAATCCCGGTCGAAAGTCCGACGGTGGCGAAGGCGGAAACTACTTCAAATAGGATGTTGATAAAGTTTAGCTGTGGATCGGCGAGTGAAATGGCGATCGTCCCACAGATGACTGTCATCATCGAGCCAAAGATCACCGCGATCGCCTTGAGCAGCAGTGAATTTGGCACCTGACGGCGATAGAGAATCACCGACTCTTTCCCTTGCAAAATCGCATAAGTGCAGCTTGCTACCACTCGTGCGGTACTGGTTTTAATCCCGCCAGCCGTGCCGCCAGGACTACCGCCAATGAACATCAGGGCAACCGTCACAAACATGCCTGCGATCGTCAGCTTGGATTCATCGATCGTATTAAAGCCAGCAGTACGAGCAGTGACAGATTGAAACCATGCGGCGAGTATCTGCTCGGAGATGTTCAGCGATCCTAATGTTTGGGGATTTCTAGTTTCGATCGCCCAAATCGCCAGAGTACCGCCAAATAACAAAAACAGTGTTGTACTCACAGCTACTCGAAAATTCAAGGTACGTGCTGTCTTCATCTTTTGCTGCCGCAGCCGCTCTTGAATCATCACATATAGCTCCAAAATCACCTCATAACCAATCCCCCCAAAAATAATCAATCCGGTAATCACCGCGTTGACTAACAGGGAACCTCGGTATCCCACCAAATTATCGGAAAACAAGCCAAAGCCAGCATTGTTCCAAGCACTAACACTATGGAAGATGGCGAACCACAGTCCCTTTGCCCAGCCGATATCGGGGACAAATACCAGCAGCAGTAAAAAAGCTCCAGTTAGTTCAAACAGCAGCGTTGTGGCAACAATCGATTGGAGAATTTGAGTACTACCTTGCAGCGCGCGGCGATCGAGTGATTGTTGAATGGCAACTTTGTCCTTTAGCCCAAATCTCCTGCCTAGCAACAGCAAGAGAAAAGTTGTCACTGTCATATAGCCCAAACCGCCGATCTGGATTAGCAGCATAATTACAAACTGTCCAAATCGGGAAAAATGAGTGGCGGTATCGACGACTACATGCCCTGTGACGCAGACGGCAGAGGTAGATGTAAACAATGACACGATCGGGTCATTCCACTGCCCGCTCGTCGTCGAGAACGGCAGCATTAGCAGCATTGCGCCAGTCAATATGACGGCAAGAAAACCCAGGCAAATAGTACGAGAAACTGTCATTTCGATTGTGGATTTTGGGTACTTCGCGGATCGAGAAGCAAGGAAGACACTCCGACTCTCATGAATCAGGGACGCTTGTATAATTTTATCCTGAAAGGTCTAAGTTTAGCGTTCTTGGTACGATCTTAAATTCACTCGCTCTAAGTTCAAAACTGCCGATCGATCGACAATCCATGATTCAGCTTGACAAATCGATCGGACTGAACATCAGGTTATTACTCGCTAGTCGATTCAACTGGAGCATCGGTTTTGACAGATTCACCGAAGGCGACGCGGAGAAATGGTGGAGCCACAAAAGTCGTCATAATCACCATGATAATAATCGACACCTGCAACGGCTTATCTATAATACCGCTTGCCGCACCGATTCCGGCAAACACCAAGCCAACCTCACCACGGGGAATCATCCCTACTCCGATCGCCCAACGGTTGACACCAGGGATACCGAATACCACCCAACCAGTCACCAATTTACCAACCACTGCCACCAGGATTAAAAAGACGGCAATTAACAATCCGGCGCGATTTTCCGGTACTGTAGGATTCAAAACTCCCAGATCTGCCCGTGCGCCGACAGTCACAAAAAAGATTGGTACGAACAGATCCGCGATCGGTTTAATCAGTTCATCCAACTCATCCCGCGCATCGCTTTCATCTAACACCAATCCAGCAGCAAATGCGCCCAAAATTGCCTCTAGATGAATTGCATTGCCCAAAAATGCCATGAAAAAGGCAAAAATAAATGCCGGAATAATGATGTTGCCGCGAGTTTCGAGTTTCTTGACGATCCCTGTAAATGCTTGATTGAAAAAACCGCCTAACAAAATCGAACCGATCAGAAATACAGTGGCACTGACGATCAAATAAATCACATTAGTCACATCAATCTCACCAGTTTTGGCAAGACTGGCAACCACAGCCAGCACAATAATCCCCAGCACATCATCAATTACCGCCGCACCGACAATAATTTGACCTTCCTTAGACTTTAATTGCCCCAACTCCGACAGTACCTTTGACGTAATCCCGATACTCGTTGCCGTCAATGCTGC
>JANOPX010000191.1:0-8476 GCA_031422115.1 Chamaesiphon sp. VAR_4_metabat_408
GGGTCTGGGGGTCGGAACCCCCAGATCCGGGTTCTCGCCCTCACCAGAAAAATTCGCAACCCACAAATATTTTTCTTTACCCCTTCGCTTAGTATAAATCACCTTAACAGGGGTACCCCAAACCCCTACTTCGTGATGCGACTCAATAACCAGAGCGAAACAACAATCCCCGCAAAATGGGCAGTAATAGTATGAGTATTAGCAAGCACGATAAAAATATCTAAAGGTTGGATAATCTTACCGAGCGCATCGGGACTATACACAGCAAAAGGTTGAGCTAGCGAAAGAGACTTACCCAGTAGTGTACCAGCGATCGATTCCGCACCCATGACGCTCGAACCCATGCCAATGACACTGATCGTCAAACCCATTTGAATTAATTTAATCGTATCTGCTTTTTTCGGCCGGAGATCGGGATTTTGTAATTTTCTGCCGATCGATACATACCGAAATGACCAGTAAGTGCTAGCATACACCGTTAGCAATCCACCGATCGCAAATAGCAGACTTCCGCCTGTCCCTGGATTGCTCGCACCCGTACTCGCAAACGGAATAGCAAACACAAAAATCAACGTCGAAACAACCGCCAATACGAGCTGGAGCCAGAACCCCGCCCAACCTACCCGCCGTAGTTGAGCCGACATTTTTCTAACGGTTTGGGGGGTATTATCACCGACATCTAAATTTGACATAAACTTTCTTTAAGAATTACTAAGAAGATAGAATAATTATCCCAAGACGTAAATTTACTCGATCTAAGCTCAATCCGAGTGTATATAATTGAGGTTACACTTTGAGGCTCGATCGAGACTTGCTCTACCTTGGCGGGTACGTATCGATTTTTTCCAGTGTAGACATCTTCACTGACTGTGGTTGAAAAAAACAGCCTTTTGATGTCCTCCACTATTGTAGTGGAGCGGTCAATTAATCCCGCCCCACCCATAAATTGTTCCGCAGCCTTGTTTTGACTTATCTGTTCGCAGAAGCTGGTTTTGACAACTGGTTTCTGGCTTGAGTATCAATTGCTTTACCATCCTTACTGCTGCAACAACTATGAACTTTGATGATATTTACAGTTTTTTCCGCAATCCACCACCACTCTATCTCAATCAAGAGTTAGCAGTTTGCTACATTCTCAATACTCTGCTGACGGGTGATTCTTACGGTACCGAATTAATTGCCAAATTGGATCGAGAATCTTCAACTTACAGATTATCAGATACTGTGTTGTATGGTGCGATTAAATTTTTAGAATCGAACAATACCATCGTTGGATACTGGAAAAAGGTTGAAGGGCGAGGTCGTCCGCGTCGGATGTATCGAATCGAACCTGAGTGGAATGTCAGAGCTAGAGAGCTGGCTTATTTCTGGGATCGGTATTCTCACAATCATCCTGCTTCTGAGGCGAACGCCTCTTAGGGGATAGGGAATAGGGGTTAGGGGTAGGAGGGTGGTAGGGTAGGAGGGTAGGAGGGTAAAAACTTTTCCCCAATCCCCAGTCCCCCTATCCCCCTAATTTTGAACTTCCAGAAATCGATCGAGTTTTGTAGCTGTAGAGCGATCGTACAGTCTCAAATAATTCCAATAATTACCTAATACCGCTTTGACATAATTTTGGGTTTCTTCAAAAGGAATTTGTTCGACAAATTCATCGAGATCGTTGGTGCCATATTCTTTCACCCATCTAGAGACATTAGTTGGGCCAGCATTATATCCAGCGATCGCCAAAACTGAGTTATTCTTTACTTGGCTATGGGTAAATTTTAGATACCAACTACCTAGATTGATGTTGTCAATCGGATTTGTCAGCTCATAACTTTTCAAGCCAATCTTGTGGGCGGCAAATTTGGCGGTACCGGGCATCACTTGCATCAGTCCCAATGCACCGACTGGCGATCGAATTGTCGGACTAAATCTAGATTCTTGGCGGATGATACTAATAATTAATAATGGGTTGACGCGATCCTTTGGCTCCAAACCTTCGACGATCTTAATAAAGGCGAGGGGATATAAAGTGTACCAATAATTTAATTGCTTATATACACTAGTTAATTTTACCCGATCTTCAGGGGCTTTTAAATCTTCAAATTTGTCAATATCGACAATACTAGTGATGTATTTTTCGAGTCGATTGAGAATGATACTCTGGTTGAGTCGTTCGAGTATTTTTGGTTCTCTTCGATTGACAAATTCGGTTTGCCACAATTCCCATGTATCGCGATCTTGACCGAGTAAATATAGTTCTTTGAGTTCATCAGAACCAGTCGGTAATGGCAATCTACTTGTGGGGATCGATATTTTTGGAGCGATAGATTTGGTGCTATAAAAATCACCCACATCCCAACCTAAATATTTTGCCGATCGCCAACTATAGTACGATCGAGTATAATTGACCATCGTATAGGTAAATGCCTGTTTTGATTCAGCCTGCATTCCCATTTGCCGCGCCCATTTGCCGATCCAAAAAGTTGCTCTAGGACTATATTTAGAATTTGGACTATCGATGGCGATCTGTTTGGCTAATTCCCAAGATCGTGCTAAATTATTAGATTGTTTGGCATTCTCTTTCGCTAATTCCCAGCGATATGCGGCTACTTCTTCACTGTGGGGATAAAGTTTGACCATCTGGGTTCGGACAGCTAATGCACCTGCTTGATTTTGATTTCGCTCCAAAATCTCAGCTTTTTTTAGATATGCTTGGACATTTCGATTGGGAAATTTATCGATTGCTCGATCGAGGTAATTCATTGCTTCAACATCCGGCGATAATTCAGCTAGATCGACTAAAGATTTACAAGCTTCCTGACTACTAGCATATTGAGATATTATCTCTTGGTAGACAATTTTAGCTTCATCCGATCGTTGATTCAAAGCATAACCGCGAGCGATCTTATAAGCATTACTAGCAGTTTTATTTCCCCTACTCAGCGGGACGATTGCCTTACCATAAACCTTATTTTGCCAATAAATCTCCCCAACCAAATCCCAGTCTTCTGGTTTGAGATCGTGAGGATATTCTACCACCAATCGATCGGCAACCTTTAGCCGTCGAGGATCGCTATCATCGAAATATTTAACTAAAATTAATAATAAATCTGGTCGATTGGGAGTTTGGGCTAGCTCTTGTTCGATAATACTTAGGGTACGAGGATGACTGGGAAATTTTTCGATCGCTAAATTCCAATATTTCTCATCCTCTCTGCCCATTATATTCCAAGCTTCTACTACTACAGGCGATCGAGAATATTCGCGATCTAGAAGTTGAAGTTGGGTGAGGAATTCAGGTGTTTGTCTGAGCAATTCATAAGCCTGCGCCCGTTTCCAAATAATCTGGGGAGCTAGAATCGGATAGTCTCGTTCTAATGCTTGTAAATAACCTAGAGCGCGATCTGCTTCTTGCCTGTCGATCGCTTCACTTGCTAGAATATACCTAGCCCGCGCGGCTGACAAAGATTTGTTATTTCGGCTGACAATCGCCTGAAGTGCTTCCCTACGTTGAGATGTATCGATCGATGTCAAAATCGGATCCATGCCAAACTTAGCTACTTGCTGTTGTCTGAGATACAACCTCAAGCCCATTCCGATGCACGCAAAAGCCGCTACAAGTGCCAAAATTTGGAGCCAGCTAGCTGAGACTTGTAACCGTAGTCTTTTTTTCATCAAAATTGGGAAATGCAGCAAAATCGACCTAACAGTATGGTTAGTTACTGTTAAAAAATTATTAGGTTCATTATAAGCATTTTGGCGGATAAAATAGCAAGTGATAAATTGTGCCTCCAGTCACTAGCAATTAGCTACTAGCGACTGGTATCTAACTACTGACTCAGAGCTTGCTCGATTCTAGCTACAGCTAGCCCATGCTGGTGCAATAGCAACCAAGACTGAATCAAATCTGGCCCGTGAACTTCCCCTGTTAGGGCGGCGCGGAGACTCCGCATCACTAGACCTTTTTTGACATTTTGCTCTTTTGTCACCTGTTTTATCAGTTCTTGAGCCTCCGTATCTACGAGATTTGGCGTAGATTCGAGGGCGGTGAGTAAGCTAGTCAAAACTTCCTTGACACCTGCTACGCTGAGTTGAGTGGTAGCTTCCTCGTTGAAAGTAGCCGTGGGTATAAAAAATGTCCGACTCATTTCCACACATTCATCCAGCCGCGCCAAACTTGCTCCAATCAGACTGGTAAGCTGTAATAACCAAGCTCTGTCGGTAACTCGATCGAACTTATAACCCGCAGTCTCCCAGTAGGGCATCAACTCCTCGACCAGTTGCTCCGCTGGCATGGCATGGATATACTGACTGTTAATCCAATTGAGTTTATCCCAGTCAAATTTAGCACCAGCCTTGTTGACTCGATCGAAATCAAACTGAGCAGCAGCCACATCTAACGTAAATAACTCCGTCGCATCAGGTGCAGACCAACCCAACAGCGTCATATAATTTACCAGAGCGGGGGCTAAATAGCCCATCAGCTTGAAATCATCGATCGATGTCACTCCGTCTCGTTTCGATAGTTTCTTGCCCGTAGGACTCAAAATCAAGGGCGTGTGGACGAATTCTGGTAGCTTTTCTCCCAATCCCTCATATAGCAAAATTTGTTTGGCGGTATTGGAAATATGATCCTCACCCCGAATCACATGGGTAATCCGCATATCGATATCATCTACCACCACCGCCAGATTATACAGCGGCTGTCCGACTGCATCCTCTCCCGCAGCACGAGCGATAACCATATCCCCGCCCAAATCTGTACCTTTCCAGGTGACTTCTCCCCGTACCAAGTCTACCCAACTAATGGTTCGATCGTCCTCAATTTTAAACCGAATTACCGGACGACGACCCTCAGCAATAAAAGCGTCTTCCTCTGCGGGAGTCAGATTGCGGTGGCGATTGTCATAGCGGGGCGGCTGATGATTGGCTTCTTGCTCCGCTCGCAAAGCATCAATTTCTGCCACGCTAGCATAGCAGCGATAAGCACGACCATCATCTAATAATTTCTGAATCGACTGACGGTACAAATCCAACCGTTTCGACTGAAATAGTGGCTCTTCATCCCAATTCAAGCCCAACCACTTCAAACCATCAAAGATATTCTTGGTATACTCATCCTTGGAACGTTCCAAATCTGTATCCTCAATCCGTACGATAAACGTTCCCCCATAATGGCGGGCAAACAACCAGTTAAATACAGCCGTACGCGCTGTACCAATATGTAAATTCCCAGTGGGACTCGGAGCAATTCTAACTCTAACTGTCACGGCTAATTCATCTCGCAATCGGTATCTCTTTGATTGTATCGAGGTTAGAGGATAAGCACACGATCGGTACACCCCCACACCAGCAGACTCTCTGCGAACTCCTCTCTCTCTCTGCGCTCTCTGCGTTACCTCATTAAGATCTATAAATTTTTATCAAATCTTTGTCAGGCTTATCGATCGGCTAATTTAAGATCGAGGGTGAGATTCATTATAGACAAAGGAATTTTAATCATGGCAGCTTCTTTTCTACCTTCGATCCTCGTTCCTACCGTCGGTTTATTATTTCCAGCGATCGGAATGGCGTTATTATTCTTGTATATCGAGCGTGAAGCTGTATAGAGCATCCTAGATCTGCCCAAAAAGCCGAGCATATCATCTATGCTCGGCTTTTCAGTTAGATAGTAAATTTGTACGATCGACTTACATCGATGAGCCAAGTCCAGCATATGCGCCGTAGAAAAATAGGCTAACAACGCCAATTGCACCCATACCAGCAACAGTTGCTACCAGCCACAAGGGAATTTTTCCTGGTTCAGACATGATTTTTTCCTTTTGATAAATATCCCAACAGCAATAAAAATCGAACTAACTAGTTAAAGAAGTAACTGGTGAATAGAATTCCCAGGGTAAAGACCATCAATAAGCCTAAAAACAAGGAAGAACGATTGAGTTCTACTGGTTGATTGTTTGGATTTGGAGTACGTTCCATGATTTTGATTTTAGTTTTAAAGTTTTATTTTTGGATGAATTGCATGGCAGCGATCGCGCCAACAAAAAATACACTTGGGATGCCCAAGGTGTGAACTGCAACCCATCTGACAGTGAAAATAGGATAAGAAATAGGTTGATTTCCGGCGGGGGTACT
Organism: Chamaesiphon sp. VAR_4_metabat_408; assembly: GCA_031422115.1. GTDB lineage: Bacteria > Cyanobacteriota > Cyanobacteriia > Cyanobacteriales > Chamaesiphonaceae > Chamaesiphon. The sequence continues at coordinate 6,121 of JANOPX010000191.1, forward strand.
CATGGGTGTTCTCCTGGATTAAGGTTTTGCTTTAACTTTAGGTATTCTATCGTTCGATAAATAGATCTGAGTCATTCAGACACTAGGACTTTATCAACGATCTGATTAGTTTTGTTTCATGAATTTATCGACTTGGTTCTTGGAATCAAATCGATCGGAGACGATCGGTAGTTCTTGACGGCTCTGACTGAAGTACTCATCAGGACGAGGAGTACCAAAAGCATCGTAAGCCAAGCCAGTGCTAACAAACAACCAGCCAGCAATGAATAGAGCGGGAATGGTCAAACTATGAATGACCCAGTAGCGAATACTGGTGACAATATCAGTAAACGGACGTTCTCCGGTAACACCTGCCATATCGATCGATCCTATAGTGAAATACTTTATACGATCGCATTTTATCTCATAATTTGAAGAAATGCGATCGATAGATGAGGGAAATTGGGGGGAGGGGGAGAGGGGGAGACTGGGGGACTGGGGGACTGGGGGACTGGGAGAGTTCTTACCCTACCACCCTACCACCCTCCTACCCTACCACCCTCCCACCCTCTACGCAGCTTCGCTCTGATACTGGAGTAAGATGCCGCGCTGACCGATGATAAAGCCGCGTTCGGGGGTAAAGAACAAAATCTTGTAGAAGTTCGATGGAACCGATTCTACCGCTTCATCCTTGAGCCAAGTTTTGCCAGCATCATTGCTGACTAACAAATCTCCACTCCCTCCAGATACCCAGACTTCATTTGGCGTACGATAGGCGAGATCCAATAAACCAGTATTAGTTTTTTGACCTGGGAATACTTCATCTTCCCAAGCTTCAGGAGTCTTGATATCGCTAAATTGTAACTGCCCGCCCCGTGCGAGCATCCACAAACGACCACCATCAGCGAATCCCATACTCGAAACCCGACGGGAACTATTCCGGTTGTGGGGTTCCCAAGTTTCTTGACCTGGTGTCCAAGTAGAATAAAAATTACCCTTGGCAGATACAGCTACATACTTACCTTCAGGCGAACGAGCAATCGTCCGAAATACGCCCACAGCTTGGCTGACTAGCGATTTCCAATTCTTCCCAGCATCTGTAGTCGCATAAATCGCCCCAATATTGGTGGTCATCTCCGCCGAATTTTTGCCCGATGCCAAAATAGTGGCGGGAATCCCAGGGAGTTTGTCACTTAGAGCGATGCGTTCCCAAGAAGTACCAGCATCATTGGTGTGGAGCAAAATTGCAGGTTCGCCCACAATCCAACCCTCATCGCCAGTAAAGCTAATCGAAGTAAACCGATACTTATTACTATCGAGTCCTAGTTTGCGATTTTCCCAAACTTTACCACCATCATTGGTTTCCAAGATCGTCGCATCGCTACCGACTACCCAACCATGTTGGGGGTTGCTGGTAAAAGCCAAATCCTGTAAGTTGGATTCTGTGGGCAGTTGGATCGATTTCCACGGACTATTCGCCAATGGGTTAATATGACTACAACTGACACAGAATATTCCGATCGTCAGTAAGAGTACAGTTTGTTTGAAAATTCTTTTAAGCAAGTTCATACGTTGAAGTTCGATAATTAATTTACTCTAAGGTGTATAGGCTGAGGAAGATCAATATGCCGATCCCAAGACCACCGTAGATTAATAAGCTTTTTTGACCTTGGGTCATAGTATTGACCCCAAACCCATACTTCATATTCTCTTTGAACCCTGAAGCATCATTTCCCTTGGTACCGATATTGGTAAAAGCAGTCTGTTTTGCGTCGCATACTGGACATGCCCAAGTTTCAGGTAATGCGCTAAAAGGTGTTCCTGGTAGGATCCGGCTTTTGCCATCTCCCTTATCTGGATTGTAAATATGACCGCAAGCACGACACTCAAATCGATCGTCATCAGCAGCGTTGGCGTTGGGATTGGGTTTTGGGGCTGTGTCCGTTGTAACTGGGATAGCTTCCGAGTCACTAGGACGATCTTGGTCTCGATCGCTCATAATATAATTTTTAAATTAGCTAATTATTAACATCCTGTTACAAATTTTGACATACTATGTCTAAATTTGATATGGGATGTGGAGATTAGGAATTTTGGATTTTGGATTTTGCGACTGAAATCACGCGGTAGGCGAGTGAAACGAGACGTGTCGTTAGACGGTTCCCTCCGCGCTGGGCACTGGTCAACTGGTCGGGTCACAAAGGCCAGAGGGTCACCCGCCCAGTTGACAGTGGAGCACACCAAGCGGATTTTGGATTAAAACGTGCGTACATCGCTGGTGATGAGGGCGGGTTTGAACGAATCTCTAGTAGAAGCGTCATCGATTCCATAAACCCGCCCCTACAGATCCCTCCCCCCGTCCCCCCGTCCCCCCGTC
>JANOPX010000192.1:0-16455 GCA_031422115.1 Chamaesiphon sp. VAR_4_metabat_408
AAATACGTTGCTGACGAACAATTTGCCCATGCGGTATTTGAAGCGAGACTATATACGAGCAAATTAGCCCAAGCCGAAGGGATAGTTTTTTATGATGTACCAGGATTGGATTCGGGTTTAGCCAAACACGTTGATGAATCGCGGGAAATGCTATCCGATTGCGATGCAGTAATTGTGGTGCAAAGATTTCCCAGTATTCGGGGTGCGGAATTAGAAATTATTAAATTTACCGAACAAGGCGATCGACATGTCACCGTTGCGGATAAACTATTTGTATTCCTGAGCAATATCGACCAAAAGGGTAGCCCAGCGGCGATGCAAGAGCATATTCAGGAAGCAATTACTGAATGGCAAAGTCGCGCTCGTTTACCCGAACATCGGGTAGTTTCGGGTTCGGCTGGTGCGTATTTAGTATTGGAAGGAATAGCCAGCGAGCAAACGATTAAGGAAGTCGGAAATGTCGATGCGGTTCGTGCCAGACTGCAATCTTTAATGGAGATTGAAGATCCAGATGCTCTCGTCGATACGACGGGGATTAGAGAAATTAAGGATCGGGTTAATCATTATATTAATACCGAACGAGTTAAGATTTTACAGAAACGCTGTGAAGCTTCGACTACCCAAATTATCGGCACTTCCCAAAAGATTTTCGATTTGGTGAGTAAGCGATATTCTGACAATCCTGAGGAAGCTAAACGGAAAGAAGAAAATCAGCGGCGGATCGAGTTTTCGCAATGGTGGAAGGAACAATGGGAGCGAGTTCAAGCGGATTTAGCTGACTATTATGATGAGAATATTCGGACGAATCATCGAGATCGTGAGTCTTTAGTTAATTCTACTATCCAGACGGATTTTAAAAACCGTTATCTCGCTCATGTCGATCGATCTTTCAACGATTTGCGGATTAAAACTGCTCAACGTCGAGAGTTAATCTTTAAGAAATATTCGGTGATTCAATTCGATAGTGTACCCGCTAATTATGCTTGGCGCGAAGAGTTGTATGCAGATATTAGTCGGATGCTGTTGGATATAGCAAAGGAATTGGCGATCGAACTTCGCACTCAGGCTCTAGAATTGGTAAACTATATGACATCTTTGCTCTGGGATAGTGAAGAGGTGAAAAATAGATTAATTACTAATATTGATGAGTATGTAGAAGCCCTAAATCGGAGCTTGAGTGTGCTGTTTTTGCGGTTTGCTAGACCTATGGTAGAATCTCTGATTCGTGCGCCTATGGGTAGTGAGATGCGCCAGAGTATCGTCAAAAGTATTGGTGTGGATATCGATATTTTAGACAATTACTATGGGGGCGAAGAGTCGGCTTTTGGCTGTCTCAAACGCTATGTTAAATACGGGCGAGACTTACTATACGATCGCAGTATTAGAGAGAAAATTCTCGGTATCGCCGAACCACTTGTCGAAGTATTTATTATCGAACCGACTCCCGAAGCGGCGGTAATTGCGGAAGTAGAAGGAGATCTAGCAGCGGTGGAAACTTACTTGCGATCGGCAATATTTGAAGCAGCCGGATTCCAACAGTATTGTCTCCAAGAATTGGATCGATTGCGGGATATATTTATAAATTCTGAAGCAGTTTGGAGTGGGGTAATTCAAAATGAATGGTTGGAAGATAACCCGAAACTATTAGCCGCTTTACCAGCAGAATTGAGGAAACATGAAGTAAATTTAGAGGTTAGCGATAGGTTGCGACAATTATCTATTGCTTTGAAGAAATTGGGTAACTAAAGGGGCTACAAGATCCCCGACTTCTCGGAGAAGTCGGGGATCTGTCATCACCAGGGTGTTCGATTATCAATCGTTATTAGTGGGGAGGGCGGGTTTCGTTCTACAGTTATTTTTAATCCAAAAATATTAGCATAAACCCGCCCCTACAGATCCATATTATGTAGAAAAAATGTTGTTAAAATATATCGATCTAGAAGTCAAACAAATTAGACGAGAATGGCAAACTCATCGGCGGAAAATAGCTAAACAACTTTCGCCATCTGAACGATCGATCTTGGTAGAATTAGACGATATATTTTTCAATGCTACCTCTAAACTATTAGCCGATTTAAGATCTCCAACCCTAACACTCGTCACAACTGGTACAACTAGTAGCGGCAAAAGTACCTTAGTAAATCTATTGTGTGGAGCCGAAATTATCCCTGTAGCAGTGCAAGAAATGAGTGCGGGATTGGTGACGATCGAATATAGTCAAACTACCGCTGTTCATATCGAAAAAACTCTTGGTGCATTATGGGAGTGTGGCGACTGGTATAACATTAGCGATCGAGAAATATTCGATCGATTAACTGGGGTAATGAATAGTTATCTCACAGCAAAATATAATGGATCGACGGATCTTAGTTATCCCCAAATTCAGATCGAGTATCCAATTCGCTTATTAGCAGAAAATAGTCGATTGCAATTGCCAGAAGGGGTAAAGTTAAGAATTATTGACTTACCTGGACTATCTCATCAAGAAGATGTCGATAATTTGTCTTTATTGAAGACTTGCAAGCGAGCATTATTTCTAGTCACTTATAATAGTGGAGAAACCGATCGACAAAAAGTTAATATTCTCTTGGAAGGTGTAGTAGAGCAGCTCAAGCGAATTGGGGGATTGTCAAAAAATATGTGGTTTATATTTAATCGTATCGATATTTTTCATGGTGATAAAGATCGGGTGGCGAGTGAAAACCAATTTATCGATCGAACTAGATCGGAAATTGATAAGTTGCTAACCAAACATCATTTACAAATTCAACCCAATCAAGTCACTAAAATTTCGACGATGCCAGCTTTATTATCACTATTAATGAGGAGTAAAGATGAAGAGCGACGAATTGAAGCCGCGAGTAGATTGGATCGTAACTTTAATTTTTTGATTCCTGACGATCTTGCTAATGAATTACCAAGAAATTCAGCTAAATGGAGTTCTAATGACTGCGATCGAGTAGCATCAGCAATCTGGAATATATCCTATGGGGCGGAGTTCGATCGACTTCTGAGCGATAATATTCAAAAGAATTTAGCCGAGCTAATATTCTTGCCTATTATTCAGGAGTTTGAGCGTGAACTTTGTTCTGAGATCGCAGATTGGGTAGATAATATGAAAGTTGGATCGGATATTTCACCCAATCCAATTAAATTGGCAAGCATTAAATATGTGAAAACCCGTAGCGATCGATTGCTCAATCGACTCGACTGGGCTATCAAGATTTCTCTAAAATTTAGACGAATACCCAAGTACTTTAAGGAATTAGCTTTTTGGTACTCAATCTTAGTTAATCGATTATCTACTAGAAAGAGATCGACTCGATCGCAATAATATATCTAAATCTCAGGAAAATTGGGCGTGGTGAAAACGATCGGTGTGGATTTATCCCAATCTCGATCGATAGTCACCATAGCCAAATTCGCGCCACAATTCAAAGTTACCATCTTTTTTGAGGATGCCGATCGATGGATGTACCACTCCATTAAACATCGAGCTTTTGACCATCGTATAGTGCATCATATCCTCAAAGATAATCCGATCGCCCACGGCTAAATCTTTGTCGAACTTATAGTCGCCCAAGAAGTCACCAGCCAGACAACTCGCCCCACCCATCCGATATACTCGCGCACTCTCATTTGCATCTTCTGCGCCGCGAATTGCGGGCTTGTAGGGCATTTCCAGACAGTCGGGCATGTGGGCGGTGAAGGAGACATCCAACATCACATTAACTAGCTCTGGAGTGGGAATCAAATCTAATACGGTACCGAGCAAAAAGCCTGTTTCCCAAGCGATCGCCGAACCTGGTTCCATAATTAGTTTAAGATGGGGATGACGAGCTTGGAATGCAGTGATGACGGCGATCGCATGGTCTACATTATATTCCTGCCGCGTCATCAAATGACCGCCACCCAAATTCAACCACTTTAATTGTGGTAAAAACTTGCCAAATAAAGCCTCAATATTGACGAGGGTTTTTTCCAGTGCGTACGAATCACTTTCACAGAGATTGTGGGAGAGAAAACCATCTATCCCAGCAGGTAAAGTATCGCCCAATTGCTCTGGCGAAACACCCAACCTAGAGGAAGGTTGACAAGGGTTGTAAAGAGCTGTTTTGACTGGTGAATACTGAGGATTGATGCGAATACCAATCGATGGTTTAGGCGATGCACCTTCAATTGTCGATCGAAATCTCTCCCATTGAGTAATAGAATTGAACGTCATGTGAGAAGCACATTTCAAAATCCCTGGTACATCTACATCTCGATAAGCAGGCGAATAAACATGCACCTCCTCACCAAATTCTTCCTTAGCTAATTGTGCCTCCCACAAAGAACTAGCAGATGCACCTTGAAGAGTCTGCCGAATCTGAGGAAAACTATGAAACAGCGAAAAAGCCTTGAGCGCAAGCATCACCCGAATAGGTGCTTCCTTCTGAAGTCGAGCAAATATTGCCAGATTTCGATCGAGCAACTCCTCTTCCAACACATAGCAAGGTGAGGGAATGGTTGCTAAATTTTTATTATCTACTGAATTCAAGATCTAATCCTCATCTAATAATTTACTTGCACTAGAAAACTCTCCGCGTTCTCCTCCTCTCTCCTCCTACTCTGCGCTTAAAAAAAGCACCAACCCAAACTTAATAAAAAACCTGAATTGGTGCGATAGATTATTTGCTTTCCAACAAAGAAGGAGCATCAATCACTTCATGCCAAGGTAAACCCATCGGGCCGAGTAATTCCATGAATGGATCTGGATCGCATTGTTCGACATTAAATACACCTGGTTTTTTCCAGAGTCCTTTAGCGATCATCAACGCCCCAATCACAGCAGGAACGCCAGTTGTATAAGAGATTGCTTGAGAACCAACTTCTTCAAATGCGGCGGCATGATGACAGTTATTGTAGACATAATAACGTTTCTCGACACCATCTTTGATGCCTTTAATTAGACAACCGATCGATGTTTGTCCGGTATAATTTGTCGCTAGTGATGAAGGTTCGGGTAATAGAGCTTTGAGGAATTGCAGAGGCACGACTTTCATCCCTTGATAATCGATCGGATCGATTCGCGTCATGCCGATATTTTGCAATACTTGAAGATGAGTAATATAGTTCTGGGAAAATGTCATCCAGAACCGCGCTCTTTTCAGAGTGGGGATATTTTTGACAAGGGATTCTAGCTCTTCATGATAGAGTAGATATGACTCGCGATCGCCGATTTCGGGATAGTCTACGGGATGATGAACTGATAATGCGGGAATTTCTATCCACTCACCATTCTCGTAATATTTCCCCTTTTGAGTGATTTCACGAATGTTAATTTCGGGGTTGAAATTGGTAGCGAATGCTTGCCCATGATTGCCATCATTGCAATCGACAATATCGAGATAATGAATCTCATCGAAATAATGTTTGAGTGCATATGCAGTAAAGACACCCGTTACCCCAGGATCGAAACCACAGCCTAATATCGCCGTAATTCCAGCATCTTTAAATCGATCGTGATATTTCCACTGCCAACTATATTCAAATTTTGCCACATCGGGCGGCTCATAGTTCGCCGTATCGAGATAATCTACCCCCGTCTCCAGACAAGCATCCATCAACGCCAAATCTTGATAAGGGAGTGCCACATTAATCAAGATATCGGGGCGAAACTCCTTTATCAGCTTAACGGTATTCGCCACCACATCTGCATCTAGAGCCGCTGTAGTGACTTTTGGCGAACCGATACTCGCGGCGATTCGATCGCATTTATCCACACTTCGACTCGCCAGCAGTATCGCCGAAAACTCATCCTGAGCCGCGCATTTGTGAGCGACGACGTTTCCTACCCCACCCGCTCCAACGATCATTATCCGTGCCATGTCTCCCCCTGAAAGAAACGATTTTTTGTGGTTGCGCCAGTCTCGATCGCGACTTACCTCCAATTATGCCAGACAAATGCGGTGGTTACTCTCGATCGACTGTTAGTATTCGTGCATATATTATTACGCATCGTTTTTTTGCACAGCCCTCAATTATAGCATCGATCGAGATAATTTGGATGTTCGGACTTAAAATCTGTTAGCAGCCTGTGAACTTCAAAATAAAAAATCTATGTGATGGCATATTTTGAGCGTCAGCTCCCAATCTATTAGCTACATCAGATGGGAGTCATTGAAAATATACGCAGGTTGAAACTAAATCAGAACTAAATACGATCGAGAATATCTCAGTCCGAAACTCATCGATCGTTAGTGTTTAATGATAATCAGACAAGGTGAAGATTTAACATATTATACCAATCCTAAGTTAGATCCTGTCTAGAGAATCTAATCTAGGATTGCTATGTATTTTTTTGCATATTTAGTGATTTAGCTCAAACAATCATAGCCAACCATATGTTATTCAAAACAATTCGAGCTTCTATTATCCTACTACCCATCCTATTAGTAGGTTGTTTGCAAAATACTCCAGCAGCATCCGCTCGTGAAGTCAAAGAAAGATGCTATGAGATAACCAAACTAGTTCAGCGTGGTAGCGTTGTAAGAATAGTGAATGAATATGGTGAATTTGTTCGTGATGACTATTCTAATGTGACATATGGCCCTGATACTTATAATTATACTTCCTGCGTGAAAGATGCGGCTTCATTCGGGGTAGTTAGTGGCTTTGGGAATGGGGCTTCTAGCATTGGATTAAATTACAACCTAAAATTCAGCGACTTTGTATCTGCTCGTGCGGTAGGGCTATATAAGGGCGAATCAATAGATACATCCCTCGCCCTAACTACTGAAATTAATTTTGGTGCAGCGGATATTTTTGTCGGTGGGGGATATAATTATAATATCGCAATTGGTAATAAGCCTGTTTCGACAAATAATAATAGCAATTATTATTTTCTCACTACTGGAGTAGATTATCGAATCGCCCCTCAAATCGATCTCAATGCTACTATTCGGATTCCGGTGGGGAGCGGTTCCAATGGTGTTAGTTATTTAGCTGGTGCTAGTTGGAATTTTTAAGTTACAGTAATTTGGTGATTTATAGGTTACGATTAGTCGATCGACAGGATGAGATTGTATCGATTGATTAAGTCTGAAATTTCAATATTTAATCTAAATAATTACTCTATCGATCTATGAAAATTCAATCCTCATTAATTGCCATAACTTTCAGTATATTTACGATAGCGATCTCACCAGTATCCTCAGTATTTGCCCAGACTAGTCAAGGTGAAACCCAGAATAAACAAGCACAAGCTTATTATGATAGTGCGATCGCTAAATATAAATTGGGTGATAAAAAAGGTGCGCTAACCGAATTTGATAATGCCATCCGTATCGATCCTAAATATGCTAAAGCTTATGTAGGGAAGGCAAAAGTTAAATTTGAATTGGGCGATAAGCAAGGTGCTCTTGCCGAACTCGATAATGTTATCCGTATCGATTCTAAATATGCTAAAGCTTATTTCAATCGAGGTATTATTAAATCTGAATTAGACGACGATCGAGGTGCACTCAATGACTATGATAATGCCATCCGTATCGATCCTAAAGATACAGATACTTATGTCAATCGAGGTCTTTTGAAATATAAATTGGGTGATAAAAAAGGTGCGCTCGCCGATGATAGTAATGCCATTCGTCTCGATCCTAAACTGGCTATATCCTATTTGAATCGAGGTATTATGCGATTTGACTTAGGCGATATAGAAGGTGCAATGGCTGACTACAATCTTGTCATTCGCTTCGAGCCTAAGCTTGCTAAAGCCTATTATAATCGGGGCGATCTCAAGTATTATTCAGATGATAAAAGAGGTGCGATCTCTGATTATAATAGTGCCATTCAGCTCGATCCTAAATATATAGTTGCATATTTAGATCGAGGTAATGCTAAATCTAATTTAGGTGATAAAAAAGGTGCAATATCTGACTATAATATTGCCATTCAGCTCGACTCTAAAAATGCAAAAGCTTATGCTAGTCGAGGTTTTGCTAAAGATGAATTGGGTGACAAAAAAGGTGCAATTAGTGACTATAACATTGCCATTAAACTCGATCCGAAACTTTCTAATTATTATGCAGTCAGAGGTAATAATAGAGTTGGATCGGGTTATAAAAAAGGCGCAATCGAGGACTTAAACATAGCAGCTAAACTATTCCAGGCTCAGAACGATCGATCTAATTATGAAAAAGTGATGATGCTTATTCGAGGAATATGAGATGAGATTTAAAGCAAAAAATAGCAGCTAATCAAATATAAATATCGATCGATATCTTTGACTTGAGATACTCGATCGACACTCAATAATCCTAATCTATGAGCACAGATAATTTGAATTGGTTGAGTAGATTAAGATAGGCGACTCACCAACGCAGCAATAACAGAGTTATTGCTCTAATACTTTCCCTAGATGTTGTCTGCGTCGAGTCAAAATTTCTTGTTCGAGTTTAGCAATAACTTCTTCTAGATGAATACCTGCTAACTCCATTTCCTGACAATTTCGATGCGCTCTGGCTAAGGTTTGTTTAATCTTTTCTGGTTCTGGTAAGGTGGGAATAGAACTCATTTTAACCTCCAATCGAGTTTGATTTCTTCTAAACTCCGCTCTAAAGCAGGAATGCGATTTTGAACATTTATCATCGCCTCGTTCATTAATCTTAGCAAATCGGCAGAAATAGTGGGCTGTACTTCTGCAACCTGCAAGTGAAGGGTTGATAATTGAGAAAGTCTGGTTCTGTCAGTTGTTCTAAAGTCGAGATTGTTCCCCTATTTTCGCCAACACGCTCCAATAGGATGAATTATAACGATCTTGCTTCATCGATAAGATCTAGCAGTTGTTGTTTCTGTTGGCTCAAAGTTGCGCGGATTTCTGGAGATAGCTTGGCCATATTTTACTTATTAACCCGATAATGTAGGAATAGCTCTTGCTCTACTCGATCGACACTCAACAGTTCTAATCTAGGTGCTAACTCTGGCGTAAACCCCACTCCTGATACTGGAGTTGGTGAAGTGCTACCACCATAGATAAATGGGCAAATAGTCAACCACAACTCATCGATAAAATTAGCCGCAAATAAACTCGCCGCTAACTCAGAGCCACCGAGAAAGCAAATATTCTGGATCCCTAATTCCGTCAGCTTGGTGGTAACTAAATCCCAATCGATATCACCATCGCTAGTTTCGCAGACTAAAACTCGATCGAACTTACTCAAGTCCACCCAATCAGTCGAGCCAACTTGAGTAGTCAATAACCACCGAGAGATCGGCTGACTAAAAAACGGTAAGTCTCGATCGATCTTACCAGTCCGAGAACAGATAATTTGAATTGGTTGAGGAGATTGAGATCTGTCGAGCCTAGCTTCCACCAACTCCGTTTTGGCAACCAACACCGCATTTCCGCCATCATTGAGCGTACCACTTCCCACCAGAATAGCATCAGCCAAAGCCATCTGCTCCTCCAAATGAGCGTAGTCGCGCTCCGAGCCAAATGTGGGTGGTGACTTCCGTACATCAGAAATCTTCCCATCGGCTGTCATCGCCAAAACCAAAGTTGTCTTCATGAGTATTAACCCAAGTTGCTAGTTAAAGTTTTTTAGAGAGGGGAGGGGTGAGGGGTGAGGGGTGAGAGCATAAACTTGTAATCGCGGAGGGTTGTGAATATTGGTTTTTCCCTCACCCCTCACCCCTTACCCCTCAAAGAGTAACTAGCAACTTAAATTAATTTAATACAACCGCTTCAGCACATAATCAGCCAAATCCACCAAAGCTTGCAGAGAATCCGAAGGAGGCAAATCAGTCAACTGAGCGACAGCTAATTGAGCGTGATGCTTGGCTAGTGCGCGAGACTTGGCAATTCCTTGGCTACTCATAATTAAACCCAAAGCCTTTGCCAAATCCTGCTCATCCTCAAACTTTGTCTCGATCGATCCTACCAATTCTGGGTACTCTTCCATCGCATACAACACTGGAGCCGTAAGATTTCCGCTCGCCAAATCCGAGCCAGCAGGTTTGCCGAGTACTTCAGCAGTAGCAGTAAAGTCGAGGATATCATCGACAATTTGAAAAGCTAATCCGATATTTTTGCCATAGAGATAGAGCTTTTCGCAAGTATCAGCCGACATCTCACTGAGAGTTCCAGCGGCTTTGGCACTATTAGCGAGGAGCGAGGCAGTTTTATAATAACTTTTTTCTAAGTATGCTGCGATCGAGAATTCCGTTTCAAAGGCATTCAATCCCTGTTGGATTTCGCCCTCAGCTAAGTCCATAATGACCTGTGACAGCAGTTTAACCACTTCTAGGTTATCTAGGTTAGCCAAGTACCAAGAGGACTGTGCAAAGAGGAAATCACCCGCAAGTACAGCCACCCGATTGTCAAATAGGCTGTGAACTGTCTCTACTCCCCGACGGGTATCGGCGTTGTCTACCACATCATCGTGGACTAGACTCGCTGTATGAATCATTTCGGTAATTTCTGCCAGTCGCCGATGTCTGGGAGTAATGTCTCCATCTGGCGTGGTGACTCTGGCAACTAATAGTACGATGGCTGGACGCACGCGCTTTCCACCAGCCCCAAATAAGTGTTCGGCTGCTAGATATAAAATTGGGTGACGAGCACCGACAAGATTTTTGAGGTTCTCTGTCAAAGCTTCCAAATCAGCTTCAACAGGGGCAAATAGTGATTTCACTGAGGTCATCGATCGGGCAGCTCAGAGCGTGAGTTTACGAAACTTTACATCTATTCTAAGCTATTTTTGGGTTGGGAGTTGGGAGTTGGGAGTTGGGAGTAAAAAGTTGGAAGTGGATAGTAGGTGGTAAAGTCGATGAAACGCCGCAGGCAGCTCACTCCGCACTCCCAACTCCTCAAACGGCTTACTCCCAACTCCCAACCCCCAACTCCTCAAACCTTTACCATTGGCAAAACTATTTGCTCGACGACAGGTTTTGTCGGTAGCCATTGGGTGGCGAGTTGGGTGAAATGGACTGGATCTCCACTAACTGTAAACACAGTGGGTAGGGCATTGCCGCGATTTGAGATGCCAAGGATCTCGATTTCTTTGACAGCGGCGGTGACAACATGAACCGCTGGATTAATCATGCGGACTGTTGGGGGCACAAATTGACGCAAGACTGGCTCTAGGTGAGGATAGTGGGTGCAACCATAGACTAGGGTATCGATGCCTAGATCCAGTAGTGGTTGAATATACTCTTTAGCGATTGCTAATGTGTATGGCTCATTGAGGCGATTATTTTCAATTAGCGGGACAAATTCAGGACAAGCAACTTGCCATACTTGGGCATGAGGATTTGCTTCCCTAATTGCGTGGAGATAGGCATTACTATTCACAGTTGCTTGAGTGGCAATTACGCCAATCTTGCGTCCATGTAACGCGGCGGCTCTAGCACCTGGTAAGATTACGCCCAAAATGGGTAAATCGTATTCACGTTGGACTGTTTCTAGTGCCAAGGCAGAGCTAGTATTACAAGCCATAATTGCCATCTTCACCCCTTCGCGCACCATCAAGTCGAGGGTTTCACGGGTGAATTCGAGAATTTCTGTGGCACTGCGGGTACCATAGGGGACTCTGGCTGTGTCGCCAAAATAGAGGACTGATTCTTGTGGCAATCGGCGATAAATTTCTTGCAAGACGGTTAACCCACCTACTCCGCTATCAAATACGCCAATTCGCGCAGTTTCATTTAATTGGGGCTGGTGGTTGAAAATGGATCTGTCTTGCATATGGGGGTAAAAAGTCTTTGTAAATATCTACCGTTGGTGAAACTTAGTTCCGATCCTTGATGTATTGGATAATGCCTTGGGCAATCCCTTCCGCCATGACTTTGCGATAATCATCGCGGCGAAGACGAGCGGCTTCAGTTTCGCTGGTCAAATAACCAGTTTCGACTAGAATAGCTGGGATGGAGGATTTTCGCAATACCAAAAATCTCGCAGATCGGACTCTTCTATCTGCGATAAAGAACCCATTTTTGTTTACATACTCCAATATGTTGCGATGGACGGTTTCGGCGAAGCTTTTGCCGATGTTGTAATGATACAGTTCTAGACCATTGACATCGGGTCGATTGTCGATCGAATTGGCATGAATACTCACAAATAAGGTGGCACCAGCTTGACGAGACATGGTGATTCGTTCGTCTAACCCGACAAAGTAGTCAGAATTACGGGTCATTTTGACTTCAATCCCGTTCTTGCGGAGGATTTGGGCGACTTGGAGTGAGACGGGTAAAATTACATCTACTTCTTTCAACCCGCCAAGTCCGATTGCGCCTGGATCTTTGCCACCATGTCCGGGGTCGATCATTACCAACACTCGTTTATTCGAGATCGGTGGGATGGTCGTGGTGGGGTCTTCTTTCTCACCTGGACGGTTTGCGCTCGGCGGGGGGACGGGAATTGAGACAGGGGGACGAGTGGCTACGACTACGCCAACTGGCTGTAAGTAAACCCAACGATTGTCTACATACTGGCGGACGGCTTCGGCTTTGACTCCATCTGCGCGACGCACGAGGATGTAGACGTTATCGGCTTGGGTACCGACAGTTAGATAGCGTTTAGACTCAGTTGGGATTTGATAGTTTGAGCCTAATCGGGCATTGGGAATCACAATCCGATAGGCGGAAGCGGTGTTATCCCAGGAGGTGGTATATCTGAAGGGGGTTTTGCTTTGGCGATCGGCTCGAATTAGTACTCCAGTACGAGTAGGGTCGAGGGCGATGTAGTCGATTGGAATCGTGCTAGCGGCAGCAACAGTCGGCGGGCGCGGGGTGAAAGGAGTGGATTGAACGATCTGACCCAGTTCGTTAAAAACTGAGACGCTCCCGATCGGTGCCCCATTCCGAAAAGATTTCAGCGGTTGGGGTGTGGGCAGTTGTACCGACCACTGGCGGGGGTTGCTAGCTTGGATCAATATTTGTTGTGGTTCGATCGCATACTCAGGATCGAGTTCTAAGACCATTCTCGTCCGCCCTGGTTCGACTTGACCCACCCGCAGAGATCTCAACCCATTACTGAGCGATTGGGATGCGGTGGGCTTATTGAGAGTGGTATCTGGCAGATCGATTACCAGTCTGGCGGGGCCGCCTAGTAGTTGGGCTGAGGGCTTGACCGCCGCACTAGTGGTAAAATCAATCCGATTTTCAGTGGGGTTAAATTGCCAAGTTAAAATTTCTGATGCTGACGCGGGTAGCGACACCATGACACAACTGAACACACTGGGTAATAACCAGTTAGATCTCACAATACTTACTCCTACGATCGAGATTACCTGGGTGAATTTGGTCGTGGCACAAGGGATGGGATATTTGTTCCACGTTCGGGGACTGGTAGATTTACATACCACTCGGCCGGATTTTCACCCACAAATTTTACTCGCTTGGGATCGAGTGTAAATCCAGGCTGTACTTCTAAAACCAGTCTAGTAGTAGCACTATCAAACTGTCCCACCCGTACCGATCGAAAGTTGCCTGTCAATCTCCGGGTAACTGTTGGCCCGCGAAAATTGATGCCAGGGAGATCGACCACGAGTCGGGTGGGATTGAATAGCATTACTGCCTTGGGCTGTACCGAGGAATCAGTCCTAAAATCCAACCTACTTTTACCCGGATCGAACTTCCAACCTGCTAACTGACCTGCTGTTGCGGGCGCAGCCAGCAGGCAGAAACTAATGACACTAACGAGTAAAAACTGAAATTTCACAACATTCCATCCTTAACAATAGACAAAGAGATCCAGGAGATCGAGATTTGAGGTAATGTAGCTCTCGTAATATTTGAGTACGAGATCGACTTGCGCCAAAAAAGATCGGTTACTGGCTCTTGCTTAGATGAATTTATGAATCGGATTGTTTCTGTCTGATGCAAAAAAATCATAGTTTGGGACTCTGAGGTAAGATACCACAGATTGGGCATTCGTTCTAAATTAAGCGGTAAACCGAGAGATCTACTCATTTGTTTGGCACAAGATCGGCTTTGATTTTGTGTTGCTCGAGCTGGGCAGGTCGAACAACTTACCCAAAATAAGCATCGTTCTCAATGTCATAAAGTATACCTATAAGGTTCCCATCCTGACACCTCGATCCGCAAAATAGTAAATAATAGTGAAGCTATGGAGCGGAAAACCCGATCGAGCCGCCATTTGCTCCCGTTTTTCTGTAACATAAGGATCGGTAAACCATCTCAAGTTGTTAGTGATAGTTTTTTAGAGAGGGAAGGGGTCAGGGGTCAGGGGTCAGGGGTCAGGGGATAAACTAGTAATCGCCAAGAATTCAATGTGCATATTAGTTTTCCCCTCATCCCGGACCCCTGACCTCTGACCCCTGACCCCTGACGACTGCCACCGTAGGGGAGAATCATAATCTAGTGAGCAATGAACAATCGGTGTTAAGTGAGTTATTACGGCAAATGCCCCAACTCCGTTCGCACCTATACTTTAAATCTTCCCTCACGGCTCTATCTCATGCGATGGAAGACAGGGTACTGGCGGGGACGGATCGGCCGTTACTGATCGCCAGTTTTCAGCAAGAAAAATTCTACCGTCAAGAGGCTCACCGCTATCGCCGTCTAGGCGAAATCAGCGACCACGTATATGTTTTGGCGGCTCCCGATGCGGAATTTAGCGATAAGGAGCGGTATTATGAGCTGATTCCCTTCGATAGCGATGATGCCTTAGCCTCTGAGTGGCATTTGGTGGTAATCGGTCCCCAGTCCTCAGCCTGTCTCGTCTGTCGCGAAAAAACCTTGGCACCCACGCCAGGAAATGTATTGCCAGATCTCGACCCCTCCCGCAGATTTGAGGGAATTTGGACATTCGATCGCCAAGTGACGATCGCGACAGCGCATATTTTACTCGATCGCATCGCTGGATACCGTCCCGAACTAGCCGCTAAAATCGCTCAGACCAAGCAAGAATTTCTAGTAACGATTCCTAGTACCCCTCAAGACCATTCCGCGAGTGCCGACGTATTTGTGCAGCGGCTGGTGACATATTTGCAAGCACGGCAATACAAGCTGCTCAAAGCCTATCGATCGATCGAGGAAAAAGAAGAGCGCGAACGATTGGTCAATTCGATTACTAAAGCGATTCGCCGTAGTCTCAATTGTGCCGATATCTTGGAAGTTGCCGTCAAGGAGCTAGGACGAGCCACTGGAGTGAGTCGGTGCCTACTCTACCAGTACCGCCAAGACGATCTGACTGTGACCATCGATCGAGAATATCTTGCTACTCCAGATATACCCTCGCTCATGGGGAAAGAGTGGCAACTTGCCGACAATCCGCTATTTCAAGCTGTAGTCACCAGCCATGAATCAACCGCGCTCGCCGAAGTCACCCTCACCAAAACCTGGCAACGCCACCTAGTCAAATGGGGTATTACCGACTGGTCGATCGTCCCCATCATGCACCAAGACAGGATCCTGGGCATCATCGAACTACATCAGAGCGCGCCATCACCATTACCCTGGTCTGATGATACGATCGGCCTAGTAGAAGCGATCGCCACCCAAATCGGCAGCACCCTAATTCAAGCCGAATCCTACGCCAACCTAGAATACCTCAACCAACAACTCGAAGCACTCGATCGCACCCGCGCCAATCTCGTTGCCATTACCGGACACGAACTTCGCACCCCCCTCTCCACCATCCAAGTCTGTCTCGAAAGCCTAGCCACCGAGCCAGACATGCCCCAAGAACTCCGCCAAGTCATGCTCGATACCGCCCTAGGCGATGCCGAACGGATGAGAAAACTCGTCCAAGACTTCCTCACCCTCTCCCAACTCGAAAGTGGGCGAGTCCAATGGCATCCCGAACCGCTCTCCCTAGACGAATGTATCAGTCTCGCCATGAGTGGTCTCAATGCCCGTAACTACAATCGCAATTTACCCAAAATTATCACTGATGTGCCCAGTAATCTCCCCTTTGCCCGCGCCGATGGAGAATGGCTCGTCGAAGTCCTCACCAAACTGCTCGATAATGCCTGCAAATTTACCACAGGAGATGATTCTCCAGAGGAAATGCTCCGCCAACGAATCACCATCCAAGCCCGCAAGCAAAAATCGATGCTAGAAGTCATCATCGCCGATACCGGACGCGGCATCGAACCCGCATTATTGCAGACTGTCTTCGAGCGATTTTACCAAGCCGAAGGCGCACTCAGACGCACCACTGGTGGTACGGGTTTGGGTTTGGCAATCTGTCGCCAAATCGTCACCAGTTGGGGCGGCGAAATCTGGGCAGAATCCGCAGGCAAGGATTCGGGGAGTAGGTTTCACTTTACAGTGCCAGCAATTTAGGACGGGGGGACGGGGGGACAGGGGGACGGGGGGACAGGTGTTAAACTTCGACTCTCCCTACCACCCTACCACCCAAACACCCCAACACCCCAACCCCCCAACACCCCCTTTACCACAAAACCGGGTAAAAAAAACATTTTTAAACATATTAAATCGGTT
>JANOPX010000193.1:0-6748 GCA_031422115.1 Chamaesiphon sp. VAR_4_metabat_408
CTCACCCCCTCACCCCCTGGAGCACAAAGCTGGTGATAACTGTCCTCAACATTTTGCTCGTCGAAGACAACCCTGGGGATGTCCGTTTGTTGCGGGAGATCTTGCGGGAGACAGATTCTACTCGCTGTGAGATTGTCTCAGCGATGAGTTTAGCGATAGCGATAGATACATTATCACGGAGAGATCTGCCCAGCTTTGATGCGATACTGCTGGATCTTTCATTGACAGATAGTCAGGGTTTGGATACATTGGTGAGATTGATCCGCAAATCGGGTAATATCCCGATTGTGATTCTGACTGGATTGGATGATGAAAATCTCGCCCTGATTGCCATGCAACAGGGGGCACAAGATTATATTATCAAAGGACAAGCCGATCGAAATTTATTACTGCGATCGATCCGCTATGCCATCGAACGAGAACGCACCGAAACCGCCCTCCGTCAGGCAAAACTCGAATTGGAACAACGGGTACTCGAACGTACTCGCGCTCTTCAACTTGCCAATGAGCGACTCGAACTAGAACTAGCCGAACGCCAACGCACCGAAGCAGCCCTCAAAATCTCCCAAGCGCGATTTGCAGGGATTCTCGATATCGCCAGCGATGGGATTATCGCTATCGATATCGATCGACAAATCACCCTATTCAACCGAGGAGCCGAGCAAATTTTCGGGTATACTGCGATCGAAGCCATCGGCAGATCTCTAGATTTAGTCTTACCACACCACTCGATTTGTATCGATGGAAATTGCCCAGGATTAGGCGCAGACAATCCTGAACTACCCCCTAAAAGATCTTTACAGCAAGTAGTTGGGCGGCGGCGGGATGGGAGCGTATTCCCCGCCGAAGTCTCTACCTCCTCCCTCAACCTAGGTAGCGAGCAAGTTTGCACCATCGTACTGCGGGATGTCACCGAACGCCAGCAAGCCGAAAACGCCCTCCAAGACGCACTCCAGAAATTAACCCTACATTTTGAAAATTCACCATTGGGAGTAGTCGAATGGGATTGCAATTTTCGCGCCGCTAGATGGTCGGCGATGGCAGAAAAAATCTTTGGCTGGACTGCTGCTGAGGTATTGGGCAAGCGTCTTGGCGAGTGGCAATTTGTGGCCCCAGAAGATGTCGAACGAATCGGTAACGTGATGAATCGGTTTGAGGATGGTACAGAACGCCGCAATATCACCATCAATCGAAATTACCGCAAAGATGGCACGATTATCGAGTGTGAGTGGTACAATTCTACCTTGCTCGACGATCGTGGTCAAATGGAATCTGTATTGTCCCTAGTCGTAGATGTAACAGATCGACATCAGATTGCGAGAATGAAGGATGAATTTATCAGCATCGTCAGTCACGAATTGCGGACTCCACTCACATCGATTTATGGCTCTCTGGCAATGTTAACCAGTGGCTTGCTCGACAACCAACCAGCCAAAGGCAAACGACTACTAGAAATTGCCGTCGATAGTACCGATCGATTGATGCGGCTAGTTAATGATATTCTGGATATCGAGCGGATCGAGTCGGGTACCGTGCAGATGACCAAAGCAATTTGTGTGGTGTCTGACTTGATGCGAAAAGCGATTGAAGTGATAGAACCCTTGGCAGATAAAGTCGGGATTACCCTCATCACCAGCGATATCCCCAGCCAGGTTTGGGTTGATGCCGACAGGTTAATTCAAACCTTCACCAATCTACTCGATAACGCGATCAAATTTTCACCCAAAGGCAGTACCATTTGGTTTACCGCAACCAAACGTACCGGACAAGTATTATTTCAAGTGCGCGATTGCGGACGAGGAATTCCTGAAGACAAATTGGACATCATTTTTGAACGCTTCCAACAAGTAGATGCCTCCGATGCTCGCAATGGTGAAGGAACTGGCCTAGGTTTAGCCATCTGTCGCAGCATCATCCAGCAACACGGCGGTCAAATTTGGGTCGAAAGCACCCTAGGCAAAGGTAGTACTTTTTCCTTCATCTTGCCCCGCTCCCCCTCCGCCAGCGATAGTCAGCCACCCAGGGGGATTAGGGGTTAGGGAATTTTGGATTTTGGACATTATTAATAAACCAATTCTCGCTCATCGTCAACTCATCAGAAATATTATCATTACACCGTCACAATCAACCGCGCAGAAGTTAATGGCGGCTGTTCGTCAACCCAAATTACTCGACCATTTTCATAAATTGCTTCATAACTTTTCAGCATCATAGATTACCATCCTTTAAAGATCGCCAAAACTTCCATCTCCCCATCCCACACACCAACAAAGCGATCTCACACCAAACCAACCGTCTCAAACAACCTATGCTTTGAGGGGGGGTTTGGGGGGGGACACTCCCCCACCCAATGGGGGGTCTGGGGGTCAGAACCCCCAGATCCGGGTTCTCTTATCACAAGAAATGCTAACGGATCCGCCGCAATAAATACCAATTACAATCTACCGAGTCGCTGATAAATGACCTACAAGTGCCCGTAACCCCAAATAATAACTATCCGCCCCAAACCCGCTAATTTGACCGATCGAGATAGCTGCTAGATAAGACTGATGGCGAAATTCTTCTCGTTTATAAATATTACTCAGGTGTACCTCTACCGTGGGAATTTGGATCGCGGAAATTGCATCGCGGATCGCCACACTAGTATGAGTATACCCCCCAGCATTGATGACCAAACCCTCATACCTATCCCGACTAGCTTGAATCGTATCGACCAGAACACCTTCATGGTTTGATTGAAATGAATCTACTTCGGCGTTAAGAGTTTTCCCCAATTTCACTAACTGGGTGTCGATTTCCGCCAAAGTTGAACTTCCATAAATTCCTGGCTCCCGCAATCCGAGTAAGTTTAGATTAGGGCCGTGTAAAATAAGCACCCTCAACTTGGGAATACTGAGATCGATATCCATGACGAAATTTTGACCGCTATCGATTATCTCATTCTACGGTGGCGATCGACCGGGATGGGAATCGGTTCGTATTCAGGCTGCGGCTCTGGCCCTAGTAAGACTTCAATCACCTTACCAGCCCACTCTCTTAATTTTTCGAGTACTTTTTCAATATAGTCCATCAGACAGATCGCTCCAACGAGACAACGGCTAAGTTTACTTTACCCACTAACAGTTTGGGCATCGATCGAGTGTCATCTTTCACAAGGTTAAGTTTTGCACTCTCTCCATATTCTAGAGCTAAATCGCCCCAATGTGTGAGGCGGTTAGCAAAAAAAGTCTGGCGATCCCCGTAGAGGTACTGAGGGGTCAGGGGAGACGGGGGGACGGGGGGACGGGGGGACGGGGGGACGGGGAGACGGGGGGACGGGGAGAGGAAACTGTACCTCAAAACAGCACCGCAACCACAAGATAGCTACTATCTATTGCCCAGTATCTTTACTATCCTAGACATCTAAATTTGACATGGGGTAAGAAACTAGATCTCCGTGGCATAAATTAGGCTAACATTTAACCCTCACTCTCATACGGTGGTACAGCAACTCCCAACTCCTAATTACTGACTTGCCATTCCCATCAAGATTTTCTGGGTACTTTGCTCGTCACGATCGTTGCGGGGGCGACGTTGGATATAAACACCGTCGGGTTGGAGATCCCATGCTTGACGATTATCCGCCAACATGATGCCGAGGATTTCTTGGAGATCTTTAGAGATATTGGGGTCGTCAACGGGGGTAATTACTTCTACTCGCCTGTCGAGATTTCGCGTCATCCAGTCAGCACTTCCAATCAGCATTTTTTCATCCCCACCATTGTGGAAATAAAAGATTCGCGAATGTTCGAGAAATCGGCCGACGATACTAACTACGCGAATATTTTCACTCACCCCTGGTAGCCCTGGACGCAAACAACACATCCCCCGTATAATTAGGTCGATCGATACCCCCGCTTGAGAAGCACGATAGAGATTGGCGATGATTTTTGGATCGACGATCGCATTCATTTTTGCGACAATGCGTCCGGTTCTACCTGCATGACAATGGTCGATTTCTTGCTGAATCAATCGATCGAATGAATCCCGTCCATTTACAGGCGAAACTAATAGTTTGCGATAAGAACGTTGGAGCGAATAACCCGTTAGATAGTTGAACAAATCTGTCAGATCCGCACCAAGTTCGGGACGACAACTAAATAAACCGACATCTGTATATAGATTGGAAGTCTTGGCATTGTAATTGCCAGTACCGATATGCACATACCGCTTAATCTTATCATCTTCCCGCCTGACGACTAGAACTACCTTAGTATGAGTTTTTAAGCCAACTAAACCATAGACAACATGAACCCCCGCATCTTCTAACTTCCGCGCCCAATTGATATTATTTTGCTCGTCAAATCTAGCCTTGAGTTCGATGAGTACCGAAACTTGCTTACCATTTTCCGCTGCATTAATCAAAGCTTTGAGAATATGTGAATCCCCAGTAGTTCGATAGAGTGTCATCTTGATTGCCAATACCTTGGCATCATTGGAAGAACAGGTAATAAATCGCTCCACTGTATCTGCAAAAGACTCATATGGATGATGGACTAAAAAATCTCCTTTGGCAATCAGCGTAAATAAATCGCTCCCTTCTTCATTTGGTCGGAATTTGCGTAAATAACTAGGAATAACTGGAGTCCAAGGTGGATCTTTTAGTTCTGGTAGGGGTAGTGATAAAAAAACCATCAAATCTCCCAAACCTAACATCCCATCGACTGGATAAATATCCCTGGCTGTGACTTCCAGTTCTTCTTGGAGCATCCGCCGAATCTGATTTGGCATCATTAAAGACACTTCAATTCGCACTGTCGAACCACCTTTTCGCCGCTTCATCAGCCCATGTTCGATCGCTAGCAGCAAATCCTCAGCATCATCTTCATCCACGCTAATATCGGCATTTCGCGTCACTCTAAACGTATAACAATCTTGAATATTCATCCCTGGGAAGAGAGATTCTAAATTGTGAGCTATTAATTGTTCGAGGGGAATTCCCGTCCAAACTGGGGCGTTTTGAGATGAATTGACTTGGAGATCGATCGGTAAATTGATAAAGCGCGGCAGCACTTTGGGAACCTTGACTCTCGCAAATAATTCCTCTCCAGTTTCGGGATGCTTAATGACAACGGCGAGATTTAAACTGAGATTGGAGATATGGGGAAAGGGATGTCCCGGATCTACGGCTAGGGGTGTGAGAACTGGAAAGATTTGTTCTTCAAAGTAAGTCTGCAAATAGTTGCATTGCTCTTGATTTAGTTCAAAATAATCTAATAAATGAATTCCAGCTTCAGTCATTGCCGGACGCAAGACTTTTTCAAAGTGTTCGTGTTGTTTATCGATGAGACTTTGGACTCGATCGCTGACTTCTAGTAATTGTTGACTGGGGGTTCGACCATCGGGAGTCAGCTTATTAACTTTAGCTTCAATTTGGTCTTTAATCGCTGCAACTCGCACCATGAAAAACTCATCGAGATTCGTGCTAAAGATGCCCATGAATTTGAGCCGTTCTAGCAATGGCGTACGATCGTCCATTGCTTCATGCAAGACTCTAGAATTAAATTCTAACCAGTTTAATTCACGGCTAAAATAGTATTTTGGATCGGATAAATTGATGTCCGACGGACTTGGAATCGGTGGTTTGGAGAAAGTCATGTGAGGAGTTGGGAGTTGGGAGTTGGGAGTTGGGAGGCACTGCCCACCAACTAGATTTCAGAGGCTGTCTAAAAAGTGTAACGATCTGGTTTCCACTCGGTAAGGGCAATTCATGAATTGCCCCTACCGAGTGGAAACCGCATCATCGGGGGGCGATTTTACCAATTGCGTGTATAAAAAATAACTTTTCAAACAACCTCTCAGGCACTATTTATTTAATTTTAAATTATCGTTACTTTAAATCCGAGCTGCCCATCTCAGTTTAGCCGATCGAGCGCGAGGATTACTCGCCAATTCGGATTCCTGAGCAATAATGGGTTTCTTTGTCAATACTTTCAAACTTTCATTTTCCCGCAAGGAATGTTTTACCATGCGATCTTCCAAACTGTGAAAACTAATAATCCCGATTCTCCCTTCCGGTTTGAGCCAAGTCGGTGCGACTTTGAGAAAAGTTTCCAGGGAACTCAACTCTTGATTTACCGCAATCCTCAGAGCTTGAAATGTCCGTGTAGCCGGGTGAATCCGCCCATAACGGTATGCTTTGGGGACTGCACCACCGATCGTATATGCTAGTTCTGTCGTCGTCGTAAAAGGACGTTGAGCCACGATATCTCGCGCTATTTGCCGAGACAATCTTTCCTCACCATAAGTAAAAATAATCCGTGCGAGTTCGACTTCACTAGTATCATTGACAAGATCCGCAGCAGAAACAGTCTGACTCCGATCCATCCGCATATCCAAGGGTGCTTCATGCCGAAAGCTAAACCCTCGCTCCGGCAAATCCAATTGTACCGAACTTACCCCCAAATCCGCAATTACCCCATCAAATAATTGCCCAGGCTGGTAATCCGCATAATTTCCATGCCAAAATTGCACCCTATCGCCATAGTCAGCCAATCTCACTCTAGCTGCATCTAATGCTTGAGTATCTCGATCGAGTGCAACTAACCGAACATCCAACCCAGCCTGTAAAATTAGTTCGCTATGTCCACCACCACCAGTAGTTGCATCAATATACCAACCCCCCGCCACTATATTCAAGCCTGTAACTATTTCTTGGCTCAAAACTGGGATGTGGTGGAAGGGTTCCATTTAGGGGAGTGGGGGAGGG
>JANOPX010000194.1:0-25441 GCA_031422115.1 Chamaesiphon sp. VAR_4_metabat_408
GACGGGGGGACGGGGGGACGGGGGGACGGGGAGAAAATTTAGTACTTTCGTATACCTGAACCCTGAATCATGAACCCTGACCCCTCATCCCTGAACCCCTGAACCCTGAACCCTGAACCCTGAACCCTGAACCCCTCATCCCTGAACCCCTGAACCCTGAACCCTGAACCCTGAACCCTGAACCCTGAACCCTGAACCCTGAACCCTGAACCCTGAACCCTCATCCCTGACCCCTGACCCCTGACCCCTCATCCCTGAAAAAATGCCATTAACTTACAAAATAGCGATGCCTCAGCCACAGACACATTTGTTTGAGGTGACACTTACTGTAAGTGACTGGGATGGAGAGGTTTTGGATCTCAAAATGCCTGTTTGGACTCCGGGATCTTATTTGGTGAGAGAATATGCTAAACAGTTGCAGGATTTCGGCGCGACGGGTAATGGGGAAAAATTGGTAGCTACGAAAGTTGCCAAACATCATTGGCAGATTCAGACAGCAGGTAATAAGGAAATAGCGATTAGTTATCGGATGTTTGCGAATGAACTAACGGTGCGTACGAATCATTTAGATAACACTCATGGTTATTTCAATCCCGCCGCATTATGCTTCTATGTGCCAGATTACGAGCACTATCCGATCGAAATATCGATCGATCCTCCCGCTCCCAATTGGTATGTTACTACTCCACTTCCAGAAATTAGCACCAATACTTGGCGAGCGAAAGATTTTGATACTTTAGTCGATAGTCCATTTGAAATCGGCTGTCAACGGATCTATGACTTTACTGTTTTAGACAAGCACCATCAATTGGCGATCTGGGGTGAGGGTAATTTGGATGCCGATCGAGCGATCGCGGACATTACCAATATTATCCAGGTTGAAGCCGCAATTTTCGGTGGCTTACCATACGAAAAATATATTTTCCTACTCCATCTTTCTCCCAGTGGCGGGGGTGGTTTGGAACACAAAGATTGTTGTTCGCTTTTATACCCGCGCTTCAACTTTCACGGACGCGAAAAATATAATCGCTTCATGCAGTTAATCGCCCATGAATTTTTTCATCTGTGGAATGTCAAACGGATTCGACCGATCGGACTAGAGAAATTTGACTATTCACTAGAAAATTATACCCCTTCCTTGTGGTTTAGTGAAGGTACGACTAGTTACTACGATCTGATTATCCCTCGCCGAGCAGGTATTTATGATGGAGGTGAGTTTCTCGTCGAACTGAGCAAGGAGATTACCCGCTTCCTGACTACCCCAGGGCGATTGGTGCAACCATTGAGTGAATCTAGTTTTGATGCTTGGATCAAATTATATCGTCCTGATGCTAATAGTAGTAACTCCCAAATGTCCTACTATCTCAAAGGGGAAATGGTCACATTACTACTAGATCTACTGATTCGGGCGAGATCTCAAGGTCACAAGTCTTTCGATGATGTCCTGATTGCCATGTGGGATCGATTTGGGCAAGAGGAAATTGGATTTACGGAAACTCAACTCAAAAAGATAATTGAGTCGGTTGCAGATACCGATCTGACTGACTTTTACGATCGCTATATCCACGGTACTAAAGAATTACCCTTTGATGATTATTTTGCGCCCTTTGGATTGAAATTGCAACCGATCGAATCAAAAGCCCCCTACTTAGGTATATCGGTTCAGCGTGATGGCGATCGAGCTATAATTAAATCTGTAGCTAGTAATTCTCCCGCTCACTTAGTTGGCATCGATCCGGGTAATGAGCTATTGGCGATCGATGGTTTTAAAGTTAGTGCGGATGGATTGGATGCTCGGCTCCAAGAGTATGAATTTGGACGGGAGATCGCCCTAACTATTTTCCAAGCCGATCGACTGATGACGATCGCTGTAATCTTGGCTAAGTCAGAACCCCAGCAGTATCAAATTCAACCGATCCTCCAGCTCAATGAGCATCAATCCCAGTTGTTAGCAGCTTGGAGCGGATCGATAGTGTCCCCCCAAATCTAGCTAGAAATCTTAATTTAAGCTTAAATTAATCATAATTATTGGAACAAATAGTCCGCATCGATCGAGTCATATCTGATGACGATCGATCGAGGTGATGAGATCGGAGTGCATAAATCTTTCGACCTAGCCCAATTAGTTATAATTGGGACTAACTAGAAAGACTTAGGCTAAGATCTATAGCACCACTTTCTAGTCAAATAGCTGTGGATTAGACTGCAATAACTGATGATGTTTTAGACTGTTTGAGAAGACATTAAATGTCCACCTCAGCCAAAAGTACTAAATTGAAGTAATAAGATTGAAATATATGGCGTAAGTATCATATTATATGGAAAGATGTTGAAATCGATCGGCTAGTTTCAGCCATCATGGTTATTACTACCAAGCGATCGCACTAGCTCAAGATTTGCATCAAAAAATATATACAGGTAAATTTATAAGGTAATTTTTGATATGGCTACCACCGTCAAAAAAGATCTTTCCAAGCTCTTTTGTACTGTTTTAAGAGAATTTAAGCCAGACGGAGTAACACCGATTTGGAGAGTAAATCAAACTTTACAAAATCGTCTAGAGCAATTGTTAGACAACCAGCCCTATTTGGCTACAGAAGATGAATGTACCATCCACTGGATCGACATTTATCGTCATCAGGAACGGACGAAACCACTAGCTAGACTAGCTGAATCATTTCTTTGTTACTATCTCCAGCAGATTGCTTACCATGTAGCTCACAGGATATATAATAGCTCGCCGGGTGGCATGAGCAAGAATGAAACATCTAATTATAAAAAAGATGAATTATTTGCGATCGCCAGTGCCAAAATACCTAAAATAATCCAAAATTTCGATCCCCAGGCGATCGGTGAATTTACATCAGGCTCTGGTTCCAGGTTGGGTGCCTATGCCCATCAAGTATTTCGGAATGCGATTCGCGCAGCAGTCTCACTCCAACAGGTAGACAGGTTGAGCGATTGGGGTTTGATTGTCTATGGCATCAGCCCTGGTTATTTGACAAAGGCACTACAGGAGCAAGGCTTCACTCAAATAGACATCGATGCTCACCGCTTGATGTTGCAATCATTTCAACAAATCCACCGAACTGGTGCAGCCGCTCGTTGGCGAAGCCTCTCCTGTGGAGAATCGACAGTTGAAACAGACTGGAAGCGCAGTCGCCGTCTACCCGAACCAGATGACGAACAAATCCAAGCCACGATCGGTTGCTACAATCTGCTGCGAACCGATCGTCCTCAGTACCAACATTTGCCCCTTCTAGCTGAGTCTAGCGGTGATTTGGTCAAAGATTGCCTGATCCAGTGCGCTCGCGCTGTCAGAGCCGCAAGACAGGAACCACAACTAGTTTCCCTCAACAAATTTCTAGGGCAAGAAGATACTGAGCTGGGGGATCTAATTCCTGACTTGCACACACCATCACCGATTGTGGTAGTCGAACAAAATGAGTTCTTAGCAGTTTTGGGCAACCTGGCAATCGAACTTTCCCCGCAATGGCAAAGAGCGATGAAACTAATCTATGGAGAGGGTTTGAATCAATCAGCCGTAGCCATTGAGTGTGATGTCGATCAATGTACTGTATCCCGCTGGCAGAAAGGGAACCGTGGCAGAGGTGGCTGGCTCAGAACTCTTCAGGAAAAATTAGCCCAATATTACGAACCACACATCACTTTTGCTGCCGAACTATTGGATCCGGTGATGGGTACGGAAGTGTTGGAATATTATCTGGAATTGTTGTATAGCAAGCATAGAAACTTGTAAGCCAAGTTTTGTAGGTTGCCGTTACTATATGATATACAGACTCGGATCTAAAATTATGTAAGCAACTTATGAAATCTACAATTGGGAGTTTTGATTCTACGCCAGTAGATTTAACTATACCAATTTCGCTTTACAATGACGGATGGCCGTTGAGCCAACAGCGACACACAAAAGCCAATCAATGGCAGGGTTATCTTAACTACCTCTGTTTGGCTGTGTGTTTGCCGTGGTTGTCGGCTAGATTTAGGGAGGTGTCGAGCGATTTCGATCCTCTCGTGACTGGAGCACGCCAGTGGATAGCCCCTAGTTTTTGGGAAATTGTGGATGGCTCGATTTTGACGATCGATCGATCTAGAGTTTGCTTATTGCCCCATACTAGCTACGATCGAAGTGAATTGCGGGTACCACGGGAATGGATGGAGATTCCCAATTGGACTGCCGATTATTATTGGGCGGTACAAATCGATCTAGATGCCCAATCTGCGACGATTTGGGGCTGTACTAGCCATGCCCAGATTCAACAACGCGGCAGCTATGATGGGCTAGATCGCACTTATTATATCGATGCTGATGATTTGCAGTTCCCTTCATCCGCACCGACAAGAGGGCAAGTTAGCCCCCTCACACATCTTGCGGCAGATCGTGCCGATCGATATTTGGTAGAATTGAGTCGTCCACAGTTGGCTATCCCTCGATTGGATATTGGCACCGCCGATTTGAGTGATTGGTTGTCTCTAGTGGCGAATGACAATTGGCGACTAGAGCTTTTTCGCCGACGATTGGCGACGATATCACCTCTGACATGCCAGGATTGAGGCGATACAGTCATTAAAATAGAGGCAATATAAATATTGTCTCTAAAACAGAAATAAACAGGTAAAAATCGGGTCGAGTAACCCTAAGAAAATTCAGTGTTCCAATCTCTCCACCAACATCTTGACTGGTGAGAAATGACTCTCCCCTTATACTAGGTTAGATCTAGACCTAATTATGCAACAGATCGAAAAAATAATTGAGTCCCAGCCATACCCGATTTCCGGGTGAAATCGGGTACTGGGTTAATTAAAATCCATAACCGATGCTAAAATTAAAGCCTGAATCTTGAAAATTATTCCCACGATCGTCGATACGTACAAGTGGAATCGAATAATCCAACCGCGTCACTAGCTTGGGAAACGGCTCCCAAATCACCCCCGCACCAAC
Organism: Chamaesiphon sp. VAR_4_metabat_408; assembly: GCA_031422115.1. Taxonomy (GTDB): domain Bacteria; phylum Cyanobacteriota; class Cyanobacteriia; order Cyanobacteriales; family Chamaesiphonaceae; genus Chamaesiphon. The sequence continues at coordinate 4,964 of JANOPX010000194.1, forward strand.
GGAAGCCAAAAAGCCGTTATCGACGTTAGTACCACCATTATTCCAGAGCTTGGCCGCAGTTACATTGCCCACTAATTGTAAATTAGCTTCCCCTGACTGATTGCGCCCAACAATCGCCCGATCTTCAAAAGATAGGCGAACCCCATTATCACTAGAGCGCAAACTTTGGCGATAACCGAGGATCGATCGATCGCCAGCTAGGGTAAACTGTTGACCGGGTAAGAGTGGATCTGGTGTAAGCTGGAATCCAAGTTGGGCAATCGCATAATTATTTGGACTCAACCTTTGTACGCGCTGTGCCTGCCCTTGCCAACTGAAAAATTTGCCATCAGGGGTCGGGCGAGGATTATTGGTTGCACCAAAACCACCCAAGCCGAGATTAAATTGGGATCTGAGGCTCCAATTGCCTAACTCATCCAAGCTAGTATAATCTTGAGAAAATTGAACTACTCGCGTCTTGATTTTCCCCTCATTATCGGCTCCAGCAAAAATCGCTGAGTTAACGCCATCCAGACTAACTTGCTGATCTTGGAATGAGAAACCTAATGAGACGGCAAATTCTTTGGAGGCCGTACGGAGCAAAGGTTGGCGATAGTTTAATTCAGCCGTATTCGTATTTGATTTGAACACTCGATCGTTTGGTTGCAGTACGATACTAGTAACGCTCGGAGCATAGCGGAGCTGGATTTGACCGTTCATCGGGTTAATCGGGATTTGGTAGCTAAAGTCAGCACCTTGAGCTTCACCTGTAGTCGATCGAAAATAAGTCCCCGTGAGATCGTCGCCGTTGCCTGTAACATTTCGATAGGTCAGACCACCGATCGCTCGCGCCCCGCCGAAAATCGGTGCGATGGAAGAATCTACCCCGACAAAGCCCGATAGAGCATTGGCTTCAGTTATTTTGAGCGATAATACGCTACTCCCAAAAGATTTTCCCGCCTCGAAGCCTTGCACTTCTAGTTTGCCGATTTTAGGATCTGTTTGAATTAACGCCAGGAAATCATTGATTTTGTTGGCATTAAACGGCGTTTTTGCGCCTGCTGCTACCCGACTGTAGACATAACTAGGTTTGAGCCTTTGGGTACCCTTAATCTCGATGTTTTCTAAACAACCTTCAACTACCAAAAATCTCACCTCACCAGTTGTCGTCGCGAGGGCATTGGTTTTGCGATCGACCACAGGATAAACTTGAGCCAGGACATAGCCTCGACTTCGATAAACTTGAGTCACTTCCTGGGCTATTTGGCAAGTTATTTGCTGATTCGCAGGTTGACCCCTCGTAGGTGAGAGCAAGTTATTGAGTTCGACGGGGGTTAATATGGTATTGCCGAATACCCCAACACTAGCGATCGTCGATTTGGGTGCAGATGGCGATGTCTGCTGCTTGGAAGTTGTGGGATTGTTCGGAATCGGCTTGATTTGAGTACAATCTAGCAATACTGACTTCTCATCCTGAAGCAGATCGGGGAAAGGACAGCTTGGTAAAGCAAAGCTCTCTGCCAATGCAGGCATAGTCAGCAATATCGGCCAACATCCAATTAGTTTGCTCGTAAAATTTAAGAAGGTGTTAGTCCGAGACGGAGATTTCATATGTTGTTGTAAATGGGTTGAAAATAAACTTGCTGTCGATCTTATAAAATGTGTGTTGTATTTTTGTCTTTTAGACGTACTTATATTGGTAATGTGCCATCAATTTTTTGACTGAATCGATCGAAAGCGAGTGGGCATCTAGCTAAGACTGAGGCAAATTAATATTTCCTCCGAGCACTAGAACCAAGCACCGGGAGCAATTTGCGGCAAAAAATTCGATCGAGAGCGAAATGTAGTAAATACCTAAACACATTAACTTTAGGGCTAGTTGTAGCCACGAGCAATCGGCTAATTGACCCAATTAGACCGATTCGTGCTGCACCAAGGTTTCATCTGCCGATTTCTCAACCGCACCTTTCGCTCTCTTGAAAAGGTGCTTCACTTGGTGAGACCCTCAATGTACCGCACTTTTCGCTGACCCCTGACCCCTGACCCCTGCTATAGGTTTGAAGGCTAATTTCAAAAAATATTTGTAACTGTGCATAAACCTACGGAATCAAAACTCTTCATTAGTATGAAGACAAAAGGGTCGAATACAGTCTAACTCTAACGACTGGTTCGGACTCAACGCTCTAAGTAATCCCAGTCACACAGGTTTGAATATGAAAAAATTTACAGTCCTAGCTACTCTCGCCACCTTAGCATACGCTCCCGTCTCATTGGCTGGTACCGTAGTAACCAACACGGGAGCTAATGGTAACGTTATCCAACAAAGCAATACTGCGATCGGTTCTGGTGGAATCGTTCAAGGTGGATCCCAAACAGGTATTTCAAACCAAACTGCAACTGGTGTTGCTACTGGCAGTGGTTCTGCTCTTGTGGTTAATCAAGGACTCAACGGAAACCTGATCAATCAGAACAATACTTCGATCCAAACTGGTTATAAAGGAACAGGCGCAACTTTCCAAGGTGGATCCCAAGTAGGTATTGCCAACCAAACTCTAACTGGTGTTGCTTCTGGTAGTAATGCGGTTGTAGCCAACAAGGGTATTAACGGAAACATTCTCACTCAGTCCAACACTTCCATCCAAGATGGTAAGAAGCTTCCGTTTGTCGTCCAAGGTGGCTTTCAGTCCGCTACTGCGAACCAAACTCTAACTGGTACTTCTAGTGCTGTAAGCGTAGGTTCTAACACCGCTGCTGTATTTAACGAAGGTGTCAACGCTAACGTTCTCAAACAAGATAACGTTGCCATTCAAAATGGCAAGAAAATCGGCAGTGCTTTCCAAGGTGGTGTTCAGGTTGGAACTGCTAACCAAACTCTAACTGGTGTTGCTACCTCCGTCGAACTTCCAGTGGTAAAAGTTAAGTACCCTAAAGGTTACGGTGGAAACTACGGTCACGGTGGATATTACAACCACAAATAATTTTCACTAGTTTTACTCTACAGTTGTCGTCCTAGTGAATACCCTAAAGTGCTCTAGGACTAAATATTGGAAACAGCAATAGTTCGATTCGATATGTTGTGGGACTAAATTGACAACTGTCGGTAAAACACTCCTTTAGATTTAATGGGTGCGGTAGGGTGTTCCTATTGCCCCCATTTTGCATAGAAAATGTTCGTAAACTAACTATCTTCAATCATGAAAATTAAATTATTCGGCTTGACTTTAGCAGCAACAACTTTGTGCTTTGCACCTGCGGCTCAATCGGAAGTTATCAATAATCAATACGTCAAACCAGTTATTGACCTTCAAATCAATCAAGCTGTCAATCAAAATAACTTTGTTCAGGGCGCAGCTCAATCAAGCAATCTTGGTGTCAGTCAATCATCGGTTGCAGTCCCCGGATCGATCTCAATCCCCAAAATCCAACTTCCTGGTGGTAGTAAAATGCCAACATCCAGCTATGCTGCACCAGTAGTTGTCGTCAATACCATCGTCGCTCCAACCCTTCAGGTACAAGCCAATATCGCCGCAAACTCGAAGAATGGCGTTCAAGGTGGTACTCAATTAGCAACCACTAATGCTAATCAAAATGTGGTGGTAACTGGTGGCAAGGGTGCTGACAATACCTATGTGTACAATACTAGCTACACGCCAATTTATCAGTATCAGTACAACTATGCTGCTTACTCCAAAGGAATCATCCAAGGTGGAGCAACAGGTGCTGTCAATAACTTGAATCAAAATACGACAGTTGTTAAGTAATCGATCTATCGATTTGTAGTAAGAAAATAGAGATGTTGAGTTCAACACCTCTATTTTTTTTCGGGATATGTGCCTAATTTAAGGAGCTAATCTGTCGATCTTCCACACTCCATCGATGAGTTGATATCTCAATCTGTCATGTAGTCTACTCGGACGACCTTGCCAAAACTCTAGCTCTGTTGGCACTACCCGAAAACCTCCCCAGTGAGCGGGTTTAGGTATTTCTCGATCGGCATATTCAGCTTCTAATTGTTGTAGTCTGGTTTCGAGGATCGATCTGTTCGCGATAACTGTACTTTGCTCCGAAGCCCAAGCACCCAGTTGACTGCTCGCTGGACGGCTGTGAAAATAGGCTGTAGCCTCCTCGATCGGCACCAACTCTACTTTACCCTCAATCCTCACCTGTCGCTCCAGATCGCCCCACAGGAACACTAGCGCAGCATATGGACACTGTTGCAGTTCGACTCCCTTTTGGCTATCGTAATTGGTATAAAATACAAAGCCACGCTCATCAAACCCTTTGAGCAAGACAATCCGCGCTGAAGGTTTCCCCTCGGCTGTCACAGTCGCGATTGTCATCGCATTTGGCTCTAATAGATTGGCGGCTACAGCCTGCTCGAACCATAGCTCAAACTGTTGGAAAGGATCGCAGGCGACATCTGTTTCCAGCAATCCCGCCTGAGTATAGTTTTTGCGTAAATCGGCAATTTTGGTCATTTAGGTTATTGGAGTCGATTCCGCAAAGCGAACGTTACGGGAACGGGGAAATGTGATATGTACCAATATATAATATATGATGGTATGTAGTTGTCAAAACGATCGATATGCAAAAGAATACCAGTGTGACACTAGGGGAACATTTTGAGAATTTTATCGCCGATCGAGTCGATAATGGGCGGTTTTCTTCTGCTAGCGAAGTCATCCGCGCTGGACTTCGGTTGCTCGAAGAACATGAAATGAAGTTGGCAGCTTTACGATTGGCATTACAACAAGGAGAAAACAGCAGACTAGCTGAATATTCATTGTCTAGTTTGCTAGAAGAATTGGATCGGTAATAGTCGATCTAATGGTGTAGCAATTATTCACATCCTCCACCAGCAGATGGATATGGAAGCTCATTTCGATCGAGAGACAATGCAGAGACACTATTACTGCAACAATCCAGGGCGGGCACAAGACCACGCCCCTACAGTTAATTGTGGAAGGGTGCCCCTTGTGGGTACCCAAGGGTTGAAGAATTAGTAATTCTAATAACTGGTGCAACTTAAAGTCGTAAAAACTTAGAATAGTAATTAAGTTTTTGCATCTTACTGAATAATATAGACTATCGCCAGATTGCGACTTAAATTAAATGTATATTGCTTTAAATTGGTTAAAAGAATTAGTAGATTGTCAGCTAGAGCCGGAAGAGTTGGCTAAGACGCTGACGATGGCTGGATTTGAGGTAGAATCGATCGAAGATCGCGGTACTTGGGCGGATGGGGTAGTAGTTGGGCGAGTATTGACGCGGATTCAACATCCCAATGCGGATAAACTGAGTGTCTGTACCGTCGATGTTGGTGGCGAGGAACCGTTGCAAATTGTTTGCGGTGCGGCAAATGTGCGTGAGGGAATACATGTAGCTGTGGCGACGGTGGGTACTTATTTACCCAAGGTAGATCTCAAAATTAAGCCTGCAAAACTGCGCGGCGAAAAATCCGAGGGGATGATTTGCTCGCTGTCGGAATTGGGTTTGACGAAGGATGCGGAAGGGATTTATATCTTTGGGGAAGCAGATGATGTAAATACTCCAGCCATTGGTACCGATGTGCGACCATTGTTAGGCTTGGATGAAGTCATCTTGGATCTATCTTCCACCGCCAATCGCGCCGATGCTCTGAGTATGGTGGGAATTGCGCGGGAAGTCGCCGCGCTAACTCAGGGTAAATTAACCTTACCTACAGTTGCCCTAAATTCAATTGTTAAACAGCCACAATTGAGTGTAAAGTCAATCGATCGTCAAGCTTGCCCAGTTTATTCAGCTACCCTAATTCAGGGTGTCAAAATTGAGCCATCCCCAGACTGGTTAAAACGTCGGCTCGAATCAGCGGGAATTCGCCCGATTAATAATGTGGTAGACGTAACTAATTACGTGCTATTGGAATGGGGACAACCATTACACGCCTTTGATGCGGATAAATTGCAGGCTGTCAGTGGTGGCGAACATATCCAGTTGGGAGTACGTCAGAGCGAGAAGCAAGGCGAAACCCTCAAGACGCTAGACGGGCAAGAAAGAACCCTGAACGGGCAAAACCTCCTGATCGTCGCTAACAATGTCCCTGTGGCTCTTGCAGGTGTCATGGGTGGCGAAAGTACCGAAGTATCTACAGAGACTCAAAACATCGTCTTGGAAGCAGCAATATTTGATTCTGTCGCCGTGCGAAAATCGGCGCGAAGTCAGGGGGGAATGCGATCGGAAGCATCCACTCGGTACGAGCGGGGTGTAAACTTAGCAGAACTAGAAACCTCCACTCATCGAGCGATCGAACTAATTGTTCAGATTGCAGGTGGTACGATTGTCTGTCAAGATATTATCGACCATCGCCCCGACTTGACTCAACAACCTCGATCGATTAATCTACGTCTAGAACGGTTGAATCAAATTTTAGGACCGATCGATGATGATGGCGAAGAAGGTGAAATTACCGTCGCCGATGTCGAGCGCACCCTCACCGCATTAGGCTGCGGGTTAACGATCGTCGAAGAAGACGTATGGGCAGTAATCGTTCCCCCATATCGTTATCGTGACTTGGAGCGAGAAATAGATCTCATCGAAGAAGTAGCCAGACTTTACGGATACGATCGTTTTCTCGACACCCTTCCCACCTCCACCTCAGCCGGATTCCTCTCCCTCGACGAAGAGCTAATCCGCAAAGTTCGCGCAGCTTTCCGCGCCGTCGGTTTAAACGAATTAGTCCAATATTCCTACGCCATCGAGAATCTAAATAATGGTACCCAGGTGGATATCGTTAACCCGATGTTTACCGAATATGCTACCTTGCGATCGGAACTAATTTCCGGCCTAATCCAGAGCTACCAAACCAACATCGATCGCGGAAATGGCTCACTCCAAGGCTTTGAGATAAGTAAAGTCTTTGGGAAAGACGAATCAGGCTTAACCGAAATCGACGTACTCGCCGGAATCATCGGCGGCGATCCTGGTGTCGGACGATGGACTACAGGCGGCAAGCCTCAACCCCTCACCTGGTATGAAGCCAAAGGAATGCTAGAAAGCGTCTTCCACAGCCTCAAACTGCCGATCGAGTATCATGCGGATCGATCGGATGCTAAACTTCATCCAGGGCGTACAGCCTCCCTCTGGCTCGAAGGTGAGAAGCTCGGCTATTTTGGACAACTTCACCCCCAACTCCGCCAAGAGCGAGATCTCCCCGAAGCCATCTACGTCTTCCAACTAGATCTAGATGTCATCCTCAACTACCTCGCCAACGAAGAGCGACTAGTAACGGTATTTAAAAACTATTCTAGCTATCCTGGCTCCGATCGAGACATCGCTTTTTTCGCACCCATCGAGTTAGCATTAGCCGACATTCAAAAGTCAATTACCAAAGCTGGCGGCGAACTTCTAGCAAATGTAGAAGTCTTCGACGAATATCGCGGTAAAAACGTCCCCGACGGACAAAGAAGCCTCGCAATACGCCTAGTATATCGCGCACTCGATCGAACATTAGTAGACACAGATGTAGAACCACTCCAACAAAAAGTCCGCGACGCTCTAGTCGAAAAATTCAACGTCATCCTCCGCAGCTAACCATCTCCAGATCTGCTCAGAACCCCGACTTTTTTAAAAAAGTCGGGGTTCTTTTCGATTGAGTTTAAACCCACATTCCGCACTTCAATTTTCGCTCAAAGAATAATATACCAAGGCTCAACATTCTAGCAATTAATACAAATGTAATTATTAGCAACATTAAGTTCTCACTAACGAAAAATTAAGCTTTATTTATGCTACTTTTCGGAAGTGCGAAATGTGGGTTGTAAAATCTATTTCATGTTAGAGTATAGCTGTAAACTAGAAAAAACTGGCGATTTCAACGTTGACGGCAAATTCGATCTGCTCTGGGGCAACGCTGAGGGAGAGGTTTTTGTCTGGCAGATGGATAGCGCGTCTAATGGGCTGTGATTGTCGAGCGGAACACACCTAATTGGAAAGTTGCTGGAACTGGTGATTTCAACGGTGATAGTAAATCCGATCTGCTCTTCCGTAACAACGATGGCAATGTCACCAGTTGGCAAATGTTCGATTTTTATCCCAATCAATAAGCATCAATAATTTAAAAAATAATGCTAATTAGAAAAAAATCTTTAATAATAAATATTGCTTCGTTCATCACTAGTTTAAGCATAACCGCTTTACCAAGTATTGCGGCAGAATATATTCATTTGAAAGATGGTAAAATCAAATTATCTGCCTCTGTTAAGTCTATTGAAAAATTTGCAGAGCAAGGCATCGAAGATCCCGAACTTTCTCGATTAATTGGAGCACTGAGCGATCCTCAGAAAAAACAAATCAGATATTTCTTGACACTACAGTTAACTCCAGAACAACGTAGTAAATTATCCGCCTCTTTTTCCTTACCCGCCGCACCAGATGTCTTCTATCTTAGGCGATTTATTGATTCACCGTCGGGGATGGATTTATTGAGCGAGTTAGGTAAGATTGTACATGCACCAGATGAGGCAAATGGTAAATTTAGTATTAGAACTGGGTTAGTCAATGGAGCTAGCAATGATAATGGGATTAGTTTACTAAGATTTATCAAGGAATTTCCAAAAGATTTGGAAATCAATGGCAAATATCTATTTGAAATTATTAATCAATATACACAGGCAGCCAAAGAAGAGAATGATTTAATCGAACAATTAGAAGAAGCAGATAAATTAGCCATCCCACCAATTATCACTGAGCCTAATTTACCACCAGTCGATCGTAATGGTAGTTATCAAGTATCTCGACAATCGCTAAAAATTGTTGATTCTAGGCGTAATCGGCAGTTTAATACCGAATTATATCTACCAAAAATACCAGCAGCCACCAAAGGTTCGATCCCGATTATTGTGATTTCTAATGGCATTGGTGTCAAATCCGATTTCATGTCATTTTTAGCTGAAAGATTAGCTTCACATGGCTTTATGACAGTTATTCCCGATCGAATGGACAGTAATCACCAGCGTCAAAGAGAATTTCTTATTGGTAAAATTCCGATCGATCGCGGTAATTTCGATCCTCAAGATTATATTAACTTTCCGCGTGATATTAGTTATGTATTAGATCGATTAGAACGAGACAACCCAACTAAATTTGATGGAAAATTAGATACCAATCGAGTGGGGGTATTTGCTTATTCTTTTGGGGGAGTCGCTGGTTTAAGCCTGGCAGGGGCAAAGTTTGATTACAATCATCTCCAACAATCCTGCGATCGAGAATCAAAGTTATTAAATTTATCCCTCCTGTATCAATGTCGCGCCTTAGAATTAACCGATCGACCATCGATTAATTATCACGATCTGCGCATTAAATCTCTATTTCTACTTGTGCCAATGGGCTATCATCTATTTGGTAATGAAAATCTAAAAATGGTGAACATACCAACTTTTTGGCAAATTACCGATCGCGATCCCTTTACTCCCGCAGTACCCGAACAATTACCTAACTATCGTGCTATGAATAATCCTAACAAATATTTAGCGATCGCCCGTAAATTGGGACACACTATAGAGTTAGCCGAAGGGTATGTGGATGGAAACGAATCTAAAGTAGTTTTTGAAACATATTTGAAAACATTAACTACGGCTTTTTTCAAGGTGCATTTGGCTGAAGATCGACGTTTTGCTACTTATCTCACACCTAATTATGCTCAGCAAATTAGTCATAAATCTTTTCCACTCTTATTCAAAAAATGATCGGCTGTTAATCTACTATCTCGATTTCTTTTAGACAAAATGGTTAGTTAACTTTAGTTCATTTTCTATTCAGATATTTGTATAAATCTCTCGATTGAAAGATGACGTTAATCAGTCCGAACTGTAACGATCTAAAGTTTGTGTCAAGATATCTGATATAATGAGATGCTTATTTATAGATATATTAGAAATGAAGCCATTTTTAAAATGGGCGGGAAGTAAATATAAAATAATCGATCGAATTACTCGATCGCTACCTACGGGTAACAGACTAATAGAACCGTTTGTAGGTTCTGGCTCTGTATTTTTAAATACGAATTATCCTGAGTATCTAGTTGCAGATTCAAATTCAGATTTAATTACTTTATATAATTGCATCAAAACTAAAGGTATAGATTTTATTGAATATGCCAAAAAGTTGTTCATCCCTGAAAACAACAAACAAGAATCTTTCTCTAGACTTAGAACAGAATTCAATACCTCAGAAGATTCGATCGAAAAATCTGCAATTTTTATTTATCTAAATCGACACTGCTTCAATGGTTTATGTCGATACAATAGCAAAGGTCAATTTAATGTTCCATTTGGGCGATATAAAAATCCTACGTTCCCAGAAACTGCGATCGTTGATTTCTTTCACAAAAGTCAGTTCATAGAATTTAAAGTATCCAATTTCATCGATACGATGGAACAGGCAAAGCTTGGTGATGTTGTTTATTGCGATCCTCCCTATGCACCACTAGAGCAAACTTCTAATTTCACCAGCTATACCAGGGATGAATTTACTCTAGAACATCAAAAAATACTAGCAGATATTTCTGTCAAACTAATGAATCGGGGAGTAGTTGTCATCATATCCAATCATGATACTGAATTTACTAGATCTATCTATGATTCAGCACAGCTAAACTTTTTCGAGGTACAAAGATTTATCTCTCGAAATGCTGAAAGTAGAATTAAAGCACCTGAGTTACTCGCAATATTCTCAAATACACAATAGTATCCTGTACATATTTTTTCTTTCTCTGCGCCCTCTGCGCCTTTGCGGTTAAAAAAACTTGAAAATCATTTAGGATCGCTATAGAATCTGAGAGCTTATAAACCCCATCCCAAAGATACTATGTTTAAACCCTGTAAGATCCTGTTGATTGGTAAAAATGGACAAGTTGGTTGGGAGCTGCGACGTGCATTGGCTCCCCTGGGTGAGGTTGTCGCGGTGGGTAGTCAGGAATTGGATCTGACTCAGGCCGATCGAATTCGGAGTATAGTTGATGAGCTAAGACCTCAACTCATCGTCAATGCTGCGGCTTATACGGCGGTGGATAAGGCGGAAAGTGAGCCGGAAGTCGCGATGGCGATTAATGGTATCGCGCCGGGGATTTTGGCGGAGGCTGCGGAGAAATGTGGTGCCAGCTTGATTCACTATTCGACTGACTATGTTTTCGATGGTACGAATAGCACGCCTTATACTGAGGAAGATACACCCAATCCGATGAGTGTGTATGGGAAGACGAAGTTGGCGGGGGAAATAGCGATCGCCAGAACAAACATACCCCATCTGATTTTCCGTACTAGTTGGGTATATGGGTTGCGGGGTAAGAATTTTTTATTGACGATTCTCCGGTTGGCGCGGGAGCGGGAAGAGTTACGGATTGTGGGAGATCAATTTGGTGCGCCGACTTGGTGTCGCGGGATTGCTGAGGTGACTAGTTTGGCGGTTGGGGCGACTGGGGGAGAGTTTGGTGATAAGTCGGGGATTTATCACTTGACTGGAGCTGGGGAAACTACTTGGTATAAATTTACTAAGGAGATTATCGATCTTTATGGTGCTTCCCATCCCCAGGAGTTGATGGTAAAGCGGGTATTGGATATTACTACTTCAGAATATCCCACTCCGGCTCAACGTCCGATGTATTCGGTATTAAGTGGGCAGAAGTTGAGCGAGCAGTTTGGTTTGGCGATGCCTAATTGGGAGAGTCAATTAGCAATGAGTTTAGAGTAGCATGTTGGGTTGAGAAACAATCTTCTCGGCGTTGGTGATTTGCCCTGAAATTTAGAGTAGGGGCAATTCATGAATTGCCCCTACTCTAAATTTCAGGCAGGGTTCAAGCAAGTAAATCATACCTAAATCCAGCAATGCCCAATCTTCGATCTTCTCAAGCAATTTTGACGATCTAAATTATGCCACAATTGACTTGTCTGCAATTCTAAATACGATCTGACGACTTGTTTGTTTGAATTCAATATCGAACAGATCGAAGATACCAGATCTTCCGAGCAAAATATCTACATCTAGATCTGATTGTAGCCAAGCAACAGGGGCAGTTAATACAGTTTCTGATACAACCATCTCAACTTGGCGCAAAACGTAATTGATGCTGCCCCCCACTCCCATAGCTTCATATACTATATCTCCTTGAGTAATTGATAGTCCAATATCTAAACCTAATTGTTTTGAAAATAGACACATATCTGCCCCAGAATCGACTACCATTTCTACCTGTCTGCTGTTTTTTCCATTAACTTGAACCATAACTCTGGGTTGCCAGTCATTTGTTCGCATGGTGCGAAATCTCACGCCTCTAAATTTTGGCGGTTCCCAACAGTCATATTCATGAACTCTGGCTAATGCAAAATCTGTTCTCTCTGGTGCAATTTTGGCGATAGTCTTGAGATATTCTTTATCGTGGGCGATGACACCATTGCTGGTGAATGCAATCCATTCGCCCCGATACATACCCAGATTTTGTTGGTTCGCCATATACCAATTGTGTGCATCAATATATTTTTGTTCCATAATAACTCATGGGGTTAATTAAATGATTCTTTGACTCGATCGAGTTCCAAATCGGGAAAGTAATCGATCGTCCAATTAGCCTGACGTTGCAACATATGGAATGGGTAAGTATGCGCGATCGCAACTACTTGGATTCCGGCATGTTTGGCAGTTTGAATACCTGTAAATGTATGCTCGATCGACAGACATTCAGCTACTGATAAATTTAGATTAGGATCTAGTTTGTTTAGTCGATCGATCGCAAGTAAATATCCATCTGGCTCTGGTTTACCATGAGTAACTTCATCACCAGTAATAATCGTCTCAAAATATCGATCGATCTCGACACGTTTGAGGATTAGTTCGACTTCCGATCGAATCGTACTCGTTACCAAACCCAACTTATATCCACTAGCATGGAGTTCGGCGATGAATTCAACTACCCCAGGATAAATAGGTAAAGTCTCTAATTTATCCAGGCATTGATTATAAGCGATCGATTTTTTGGCGACTAATTTATTTAGATCCTTCTCATCGATAAATCTCCCACGCAATTTTAGCAGCTCGCTAATATAGACTCGATCGATCCGCCCTATAGATGCCTTCAAGTACTCCTTACCTTGAGGCTTGAGATTTTCACTCAACAACAGCTCATCAATTAACTCGCGATGAATCGACTCATCATTAATAATTACCCCATTAAAATCAAATAAAACTGCTTTCAGCACCACGATCTACTAATTATCCCTTAATACCATGAGTGAGTTGATTGAGCCGATAGACATCTTTTGTACGCACATCTTTAAATCCCGCACTCCCCAACCAAGCATCGAGATTTCCCGCTGCATAGGTTTGAATATACGGCTCCTCAAAAACATTATTCAACCAAGCCAAACTCCGTAACGTGCGTTGATTTCCATCGAGAATCAAAATTTGACCGCCTGGAGCTAATAGTCGCCAACATTCAGCTAAAATCTCTTGGGTGACTGCTGGCGGAGTCTCATGAAAAAGTAGAGAAGCCGTCACCAAATCGAAACTCGCCGATTTAAACGGAGTTGATTCGGCTTTACCATGCTCCCACTCAATGTCTAAATCCAATCGCTGTGCCTTATCTTCGGCAACTGCTAACATATACGGAGATAGGTCTAAACCTGTCACCACAGCATAGGGAAAGGCTTGTTTGAGTAAAACTGTCGTCGAACCAGTACCGCAGCCCAAATCGAGAATCCGCCGAGGCTCAGAGCGCACGCCCATAATCAACTGCTGACGAATCCAAGGCTCGTAAGGCGGTAATACATATTGCGTAATCGGATCGTAGGTAATGGCGGCTGTCTGGGTGAGATACCCACCTTCAATTCCATGAAAGTTTTGAGTATGATAGTACTCAGGATAGATAAACTGTAATGTTTGCCCATCCTCACATACCTTTGTCTCTGCAAGTCTAACCGCTTTTGCCCAATCGATACGATCGCGCAACCGCATCATCTGCTCTTTGTCGAGCATCCCCTGAATCAACGGTGATAGAAACCGATCCCACAGGGTATCTTGTCTGACAGCCATAACGATATTAGTTAGAAGTTGTGTATCTATCTTCTCATTCTAAACAATTTTCTTTAGCTATATTTCTGGAAAAGGTGATTTCGCAGTTGGAGGTATTCCTAACTCTTCCAGTCGTCACCAACCACTCCTTGGTGGGGGTTGGATTAGCAGATGTTCATTTTCAGGGGGAAAGATGCTAACCCGCGATCTTTCCCAACCCGCAAACATTAATTTATCTGAGGTATTTTGTCATGCAGCTAACTATGAATCATTCAGCGATATTGAACTCATTCGATCGAACAAACTTCTCAGATTACTCTCATAGATTTTATGGCTTACCAGAAATTAGAAATTGATACTCCCAAACCAGTATTATCTTGGGCGGGGCACGATCTCGATCGCCAAGAAACTAAAATGGCGACAAATGTTGCCTCTCTGCCTTTTGTATTCAAGCATGTGGCATTGATGCCGGATGTCCATTTGGGTAAAGGTGCCTTAGTTGGTTCGGTAATTGCGACTAAAGATGCGATCGTTCCTGCTGCTGTCGGGGTGGATGTTGGTTGCGGGATGAGTGCGATTCAGACACCATTTATGCGATCGCAATTGGATGGCAAACTCAAAAAGATTCGCCTAGATTTAGAAGCTCAAATTCCTGTCGGCTTTGAAGAAAATAAAAATATCACCAAGGATGCTAGTAATTGGCAAGGTTGGAAAGATTTTAAAGAACTTCATCGCGGTGTCAAGGGTTTGGAAAATAAAGCTACCCGCCAACTCGGCTCGCTAGGTGGTGGAAATCACTTTATCGAAGTTTGTGTCGATACAGAGGATCGCGTCTGGTTGATGCTCCATTCAGGCTCGCGGAATATCGGTAATAAATTAGCTCAGTGTCATATCGACACCGCCAAAAATCTTGCAAAATTAGCCGAGATTAATTTAGCCGATAAAGACTTGGCATATTTTGTGACTAATACTCCCGAATTTGATGCCTATTGGCGCGATTTACAATGGGCGCAAAGTTATGCCAAAATCAATCGCGATGTGATGATGTCGCGATTTATGCGCGTGATGGAACAGCATCTTAATGGTGGTAAGAAAATGAAGCCATTACTATCGATCGATTGCCATCATAATTACGCCGAAAAAGAGATCCACTTCGACGAGGAAGTCTATGTGACTCGCAAGGGTGCAGTGCGCGCTCAACGTAATGATTATGGGATTATCCCTGGCTCGATGGGTACCAAATCTTATATCGTCAAAGGGAAAGGTAATGCAGCTAGTTTCTGTAGTTGCTCTCATGGTGCGGGACGAATTATGTCTCGATCGATGGCAAGAAATACCTATACTCTCGACGATCTAATCGCCCAAACTGCTGGTATAGAATGTCGCAAAGATACCGAGATTATTGACGAGATTCCTAGTGCTTATAAATCGATCGAGGAGGTAATGAAAAACCAAGCCGATTTGGTAGAAGTAGTAGCCACTCTCAAACAAGTTCTCTGTATCAAAGGTTAACCATCGATCGATTCGCACACTTTTCAATTCATTATCCCTTGCCCTCACCCCGCCCTCGCCTCCGGCTCTGGCTCCCCTCTCCCAATCTTGGGAGAGGGGTTGGGGGTGAGGGCAAAATTTGTGCGGTTTGCAAATTAGATTTAGTATGACTGATTAGCTTTACACCAAATTGTTATCACCTATTTTCCTAACTCCCCAGTCAGCTTTTCATACTTCGATCGAGCAAGGTCACATAAAGCTTGCGCCAATCGATAAACGCTGTTAAGATTGACGCGCAGGTCTAAATATAGCAATCCACACAGATTCGGTCATGGCTCTAAACTTCTTCAGAAAAAGAGACAAGTCAGTTAGTATCATTAGCCCAGAAAAAGAATCCGAGCCAACAGATGTCGATCCTAGTTTTACTGCCAAAATTGAGGCAGCTCGACGAGGAATCGATAAATATCAGAATGCACTGATTAAATTGGCTGAGTAATGGAGCCATACTGGTTAGATCTTCGTGATGGTTGCGCCATCCATGCTGAAATCCTTGCCCAGTTGGGTGGCGAACATGGTATCCTCAGCCTGGGTGCTTTGGAATCAACTCTCAACAAGCCCAAAAATCTCTATCACTACGGTAATAGTGTGACGTTATTTACATTAGCCGCATCCTATGGTTATGGATTAATAAAAAATCATTGTTTTTTGGATGGTAATAAGCGAGTCGCGCTCATTGTTGTATATACGTTTTTGGCGATTAATGATGTCGAGCTAACAGCATCAGAAATTAATGCCGCAAACTTTTTTCTAGATTTGGCTGCAAGTCAAGGAACTCAAGCAGAAGATATGGCTAGACTAGCAAAATGGATCCAAATTAATAGTGAATCATTCGTCAAAGCATATGAGCTTTGGTAGGTTAGCTAAATTTCAGGGACAAATCACACCATAAATTAGCGACACCAGATTCTATTTGTGTAGCTGTCTCTATTCAAAACCCAGATTTTTACCTCTACCACTATGTACGAGAGCCAATTGCTCATACTTCTGAGCGTGGTGGATTAATTCCTCAACCTCTGTCGAATTGAGTACCCGTAGACATTTCGCGGGTACTCCTACCATCAGCGAATGTGGAGGTACATCTTTGGTGACAACACTACCCGCCCCAATAATACTACCAGTACCCACCCGCACACCATCCAAAACGATCGCCCCTATCCCAATCAGACATCCCGCCTCAATATAAGCCGAGTGAATCACCGCTCGATGCCCGACAGTGACATTATCTGCCAAAATAGTCGGCTTACCAGGATCGCCATGTATAATCGCGCCATCCTGAATATTTGTACACGCACCAATCTCAATCCGCTCGACATCACCCCGAACTACAGCACCATACCAAATACTAGCACCTAGGGCGATCGAGACTCGTCCCATCACCACCGCATTCGGTGCGATAAAAGCCGCCTGAGAGACATCTACAGGTGCCCAAAAGGTAGGTAAATCCATAATTGGGTAGAAGGAACTTCAACATCAGATAATAGCATATCGAGAGACTGTAAGAGTAATTCATGAATTATCGCTACAGTGGCAGATAGATTCTAAAGGATAGAAGAAGATCGAATAGAAAATAACTTCTGCCACGAAAAATTAACAAATGTTAAACTATTCGCGACAATTTATGTCGAATATCGACAAGACTCCCCACCCACTAGGTATTTCTGCTACAACTATTGATAGTGAAAAAGTAAATGAGTACTCGATTGACAACGCTACAATAAGTAGTCGCCCGTTTACTAGAGCCAATTACACTCCATTTTCACCACCGCCATAAATAAATTTTTCCGATCCTCAGATATCCGACCTTTCAAGGAGTAATACCGCATGTTCACCAACGTCAAGTCCACCATCAGACATATCGCGCCCACAGACATCCGGGGCAGACAGTTATTAAAGGTGGTCTATGTCGTACTAGAGCCACAGTACCAGAGTGCGATCTCGGCGGCTGTGAATGCCATTAACGACCACAACCCCAAAGTAGCGATCGAAATTAGTGGCTATCTCTTAGAAGAACTTCGCGATCCTGAGAATTATGCTGGCTTGCAGCGCGAGATTCAGACTGCAAATATCTTCATCGCTTCATTGATTTTTATTGAAGATTTAGCTGAGAAAGTGGTCGCCGCTGTTGCTCCCTATCGGGATAATTTGGATGTGGCGGTGGTGTTTCCGTCCATGCCTGCGGTGATGCGATTGAATAAGATGGGTAGTTTTTCGCTCGCGCAATTGGGTCAATCCAAGAGTGCGATCGGCGAATTCATGAAGAAGCGCAAAGCTAAGGCTGGCGCAGGTAGTTTCCAAGATGGAATGCTCAAGTTATTGAATACGCTCCCAAATATTCTCAAGTATTTGCCGATCGAAAAAGCTCAAGATGCCCGAAACTTTATGCTAAGTTTCCAGTATTGGCTCGGTGGTACCCCTGAGAATCTAGAGAACTTTTTCTTAATGTTAGCCGATCGATATGTCTTGAAAGAAGATGATACCCTCAATTCGACTGCATCAGATGGGGAAATCAAATATCAAGACCCCGTTACTTTTCCCGACATTGGGATCTGGCACCCCCTCGCGCCCCAAATGTTTGAGGATATCAAAGAATATCTCAATTGGTTCAATAGTCGCCGCGATATTTCCGCCGCCCAAAAAGATCCAAATGCACCCTGTATCGGTCTAGTATTGCAACGTACCCACATCATCACAGGCGATGCGGCACATTATGAAGCTGTGGTACAAGAATTTGAAGCAATGGGTGCAAAAGTCATCCCCGTCTTCTCCGGTGGTCTGGACTTCTCCAAACCCCTAGAAGCCTTCTTCTTCGACCCGATCGACAAAACTAACGCGATCGTCGATGCAGTCGTCTCCCTGACCGGATTTGCCCTCGTAGGTGGCCCAGCGCGCCAGGATCATCCCAAGGCGATCGATCTACTCAAACGACTAAATCGTCCCTACATGGTTGCCCTCCCCCTCGTCTTCCAAACCACCGAAGAGTGGGAAGATAGCGATTTGGGTCTTCACCCGATTCAAGTCGCCTTGCAGGTCGCTATTCCCGAATTAGACGGCGCGATCGAGCCTATCATTTTATCAGGTCGCGACGGCATGACCGGACGGGCGATCGCACTACAAGATCGGATCGAAGCGATCGCCGGACGCGCCATGAAGTGGGCAAACCTCCGCCGCAAGCCAAAAGTAGACAAGAAAGTCGCGATTACAGTCTTTAGTTTCCCACCTGATAAAGGCAACGTCGGTACCGCCGCTTACCTCGACGTATTCGGCTCGATCTTTGAAGTCTTACAAGGCTTGAAAAAAGATGGTTATGATGTCCAAGATTTACCCAACTCAGCGAAAGAACTACTCGAAGCCGTCATCAACGACGCGCAAGCTCAATACAATAGTCCCGAACTCAGCGTCGCCTACCGGATGTCCGTAGAAGAGTATGAAAAACTCACACCCTACTCCGAAAAACTCAACGAAAGCTGGGGGCCACCACCAGGTAATCTAAATAGCGACGGTCAAAATCTAGTTATTTACGGCAAACACTTCGGCAATATCTTCATCGGCGTACAGCCAACCTTCGGTTATGAAGGCGACCCCATGCGGTTGTTATTCTCCCGCTCCGCCAGTCCTCACCACGGTTTCGCCGCCTACTATACCTACCTCGAAAAAGTCTGGGAAGCAGACGCGGTACTCCACTTCGGTACCCACGGTTCCCTCGAATTTATGCCTGGTAAACAGATGGGGATGTCCAACGATTGTTTCCCAGATAGCTTAATCGGCAATATTCCCAACCTCTACTACTACGCCGCGAACAACCCCAGCGAAGCAACCATCGCCAAACGTCGTTCCTACGCCGAAACCATCTCCTATCTCACACCCCCAGCCGAAAACGCTGGACTCTACCGAGGCTTGCAAGAACTCGGCGAACTCGTCGGCTCCTACCAATCCCTCCGAGATAGCGGACGTGGAATCCAAATCGCCAACACGATTATGGACAAAGCGCGGATTTGCAACCTCGACAAAGATATCGTCATTCCCGATATCGATGCCGCGACAATGGAAATTGAAGCACGAGATAATATCGTCGGCGCAGTCTATAGCCGCCTGATGGAAATCGAATCCCGCTTACTCCCCTGCGGCTTGCACGTAGTTGGCAAACCACCCACAGCCGAAGAAGCAGTCGCCACCCTCGTAAATATAGCATCACTCGATCGAGAAGAAGAAGGCATCAAAGGATTACCCCGCATCATCGCCGACAGTATCGGACGCGACCTAGAAGAAGTTTACCAAAATAACGATCGCGGCATCCTCGCCGATGTCCAACTCCTGCAAGACATTACCCAAGCCGTGCGCGAAGCCGTCGCATCCATCGTCACCGCGCAAGTCAACGACGAAGGACGAATTTCCCTCGTCTCCCGCTTGAACCTATTCAACATGGGGCGCAAAGATGCCTGGGTAGAATCCCTCTACGCCTCCGGCTACAAAAAAGTCAACCTCGAAGAAGTCGCCCCCCTATTCAAATACCTCGAATTCTGCCTCGAACAAGTTTGTGCAGATAACGAACTCGGCGCACTCCTGCAAGGATTAGGCGGCGAGTACATCCTGCCAGGACCAGGAGGCGACCCGATTCGCAACCCCGATGTCTTACCCACAGGTAAGAACATGCACGCCTTAGATCCTCAATCTATCCCTACCGAAGCCGCCGTAAAATCTGCAAAAGTAGTAGTAGATCGACTGCTCGATCGGCAAATGCGCGATAATAACGGTCAATATCCCGAAACTATTGCTTGCGTCCTCTGGGGAACAGACAACATCAAAACCTACGGCGAATCCCTCGCTCAAATCATGTGGATGGTCGGTGTCAAACCCGTCCCCGATGCCCTCGGACGAGTCAACAAACTCCAGATGATATCCCTCGAAGAACTC
>JANOPX010000195.1:0-3754 GCA_031422115.1 Chamaesiphon sp. VAR_4_metabat_408
TGGGTGGAATCTACTTCCATATTATGCTCTTCTCCTAACTGTCGAGAGTCTGAGGTAGAGGGGAAATCATCGTTATTGTCTGAGTAACGGGGGGGTTGTAACATTTATATAGCTCCAGAGCAACGTGGGGGGGAACGAGGCGATCGATCGAGCCGTTAAATCTAGCGATTTCTTTGACTATACTACTACTCAGGAAACCATATTTTGTGGAAGTTGCCAAAAATACCGTCTCAATTTCAGTAGATAGGGTTTTATTAGTATGCGCCATTTGCAGTTCTTTCTCAAAGTCAGATAACACTCTGAGTCCCCGCAATAACACGCCAGCACCGATGAGATGCGCGTAAGTAACTGTCAAACCATCAAAGCTATCTACCTCTACTTGGGGTAAATGCTCCGTTGCGGTACGAATCTGTTTCAGCCGTTGTTCGACGGTGAATAGTGGTGTCTTACTCGGATTTCGTAATACTGCCACTACTACTCGATCGTACAGTTTACTGCTTCGTTCGATAATGTCTAGATGACCGTTTGTAATTGGGTCGAAACTGCCAGGGTAGATTGCGATCAAGGGAGATTTTGGATTTTGGATTTTGGATTTTGGATTTTGGATTTTGGATTTTGGATTTTGGATTTTGGATTGGGGTTTGGGTGGAGAATCTAATCACCTATTCCCTATCCCCTCATCCCTCACCCCTCATCCCTCACCCCTCTGAAAAAAAGATGCACTAATAGAAGAACTATTAATACATCTTTCACCGAGATAAAATGGCGGTGAAATTAGAATTCCATGTCAGCAGCTTGAACGCGCTCGACTTGTTTTTTCTTGAGTACGAGCAGGATTTGGGAGAGCATAATCATAAAGACAAACGCCATCAAACCGAGAATCCGATCGGGATTTTGCAAGACGATCTCGATGTCTTTTTGACCGAAACCACCGACATTAGGATTGTTGGTGATTGCTTGTCCGGCAGTAACTGTTGCGCCTTCGGCTACAATCAATTCTGGGCCAGCAGGTACTTTACTTACTACAGCTTCACCAGTGGTAGGTTGGATGGTGATTTCAGTGCTATTATCTTCAAGTTTGGTAATTTTACTGATAGTACCAGCAATAGCTGCGTTAGCTACAGTATTATTGCTCTTTTCACCAGTAGGATAAACCTGTCCGCGTCCGCGATTACCACCAGCGTGGATTTGGTATTTACCGAAGTAAATTCCTTTCTCGGTTTTGGGGTTGGGGGAAAGTACTGGGAAAATGATTTCTTGGTACTTGTCACCAGGTAATGGCCCGATGATGACGATGTTCTCTTTTCCTTCGCCATAGGCTTGGAAATACATCCCTTGGGTCTTCTCCTTCATTTCGGGAGTTAGTCTATCTTCAGGGGCGATTTTGAAGCCATCTGGGAGCATTAATACAGCACCGACTTGGAGAGGGCCTTTGCTGCCATCTGCGGTGACTTGTTGGATGCTGGTATCGTAAGGAATTTTGACGACAGCTTCAAATACGCTATCGGGTTGTACCGATTGGGGTACTTCTACTTCGGTAGGTTTGGCGGCGAGGTGACAGTTGGCGCAGACGATTCTACCTGTGGCTTCGCGAGGAGTAACTGGGTAGGTTTGTTGCGCCCAAAATGGGTAAGCAGCGGCGGATTGAGGCGCGGCGATATCGCTAGCGAGGATGATTCCCACGCCGACGAGTAAGACGACTAGGCTTTTGGCGAGGAACTGCTGGCTATGTTGCCACAGTGAGGATAGAGTTAATTTCATTGGTTAAGGATGGCAAGCGACGAAAATAAATAATATACGAATAGCCGAATTTATGCCCACCAAGCAGGTTCGTTGGTGCGGAAGTCGGTTTCAGTCCAAGGTGTGAGGGAAATTGTATCGTCTACTACGACAGCGTGAGCGAGAGGGAGCGATAATGGTGCTGGGCCGCGTACCATTTTACCTGTCTCGTCATACTGAGAACCGTGACAAGGGCACATGAATTTGTTTTCGGCGGTGTTCCAGGGTACGACGCAGCCGAGGTGGGTACAGATGGCGTTGATGCCGTAATCGACGATCGTCCCGTCTGCGACTACGATATAGGTAGGATCGCCTTTCAAGCCTTGAGCTAATGCGCGATCGCCTTTAGCTTTACCAGCGATAAATTCGCTCACTTTGACGGTATTTCCTTGAGCGTCTTTGGCTGTAGCTCCACCACCAGCAGCACCGCTAGCAGGAGGAATGAAGTAAGCGACGAAGGGATAAGCCGCACCTAGTACCATTCCGCTAATGGTACCAAAGGTGAGCAGGTTCATAAATTGGCGACGACCGAGATCTGGTACGTCAGACGGATTAGTAGCTTGAGCCATATATCTAAATGGGTGAATTTTTATTTATTAATATCTGAGTCGAACAACTGGGGATCGATTGCCAGTTGTTACGCAATCATAGCGTCCAGGGTTATGTAAAATCTTAGACTATCTGACATTATGGCATTTTTCGCCCTGCTTGGCGCACCATTTTTGGGGTGGGGGATCGAGGTTGGAGAGTGGAGTAAATTTAAAAATCCGAGGGCGGTAGGGTTTGTAGGGGCGGGTTTAGCTAGAATCTTTGGGCAATAACTAAAATATCCAAATCAAAACCCGCACTTCGACAGGCTCAGTGACCACCCTCCCCAGAGATAACGTCTTGCAACGCTAAGGCTGCGCCAACGAATGCTGGATATTCTAGTGGGGAGGGTGGGTTTTGTCTAAGGTTGATGGCACCATCGATAGTTGTTTGCTAAACCCACCCCTACAGCCCAAAGAAATTTCATCGATCGATATAATCCGTCAGAAAATATTCGATTTTATATTTTTGGCAATTATTTAGATCCTGTTGAGCAACATTGATAGATCGGTGAAATATTAGAACATCGGCAGTATCTCGATCCTCGAACCGATCGATCTTACCCTATAGCCTCATCCTTCGCCTTGAAGTAGTTTAATTATAAATCCCCTCGCCATTTGAATACAATCCGTTCCTCAGCTTGGATAAATTCGATATTGAATAAATCGAATACTACCTCTCTACCCAATAACAAAGGAGCGTCAGTAAGTTTGGTTTGGAGCCAAGCGACAGGAGCCTTGAAAGTGTGTCCATCGATCGTCATATCGACTTCGCGGGTGACATACTGGATCTCGCCACCAACACCCGTACCATTTGATAATATCTCTCGCTGGGCTACTTGAAACCCCAATAGGCTGCCAATCTCCCAACTAATCAGACTCAACTCTGCACCAGAATCTACCAACATCAAGCCATCATGACTCGCCGCACCATTACTCAATGTGACCGGATATTCCGGCTCCCATTCATGTCTGGCGATACCATAAAATCGAAACCAAAAAAACTGAAATTCTGATGTCTGAGCGGGAATCCACTTGACCAAATATGGCTCTCCGGCTGCCTCGGCGAGAGATTCTACCAAATCCCAATCTCGACTCGATGCAAGTAGCCTCGTCGCACTATAAGCCACGAATTGACGACGATATTTCTCTCTCAACAGGCGACGATGTTGATGTCCCCAGCGCATAATTTCGGCGGCTTCTGCGGGAGTAGGTTTCATGGGTTTAAATTCCTGAACCTTCTAGGAATTGGCGAATGGCTTTATCTTCGAGGTTACAACTGGGGGCTATTTCTACCCCAACGGCTGAAGGTACTTCTACGCCTTGAACGATCGCGTTGCAAGTCTGCTCGGTTTGCATTTTTTGGACTTGAAGTTCTAGGCTTTCAA
>JANOPX010000196.1:0-37586 GCA_031422115.1 Chamaesiphon sp. VAR_4_metabat_408
GGGACGGGGAGACGGGGAGAGGGGGGACGGGGAGACGGGGGGACGGGGGGACGGGGAGACGGGGGGACGGGGGGACGGGGAGACTGGGGGTGGTCTGTAGGGGCGGGTGTCTTGTCGTTTTTTTATGCGGGGGGAACCCACTCGCCGTAAAAACGCCGCTTTATGGGACTGATGACGCTGTTACTAGAGATTCGTTCAAACAAAGCCCTCCTCACCAGAGATGTAGGAAGGCTGAATTTTAATCCTGCTTGGTGAAACACACGGCACGAGGAAACCTCTGCGCGTTGGCGTAGCCTCTCCGACGGAGATTCCGATCCGCAAAATCCAAAATCCTAGCGCTTCCTAGCGATGTGAAATATCGAGAGATAGGAGAGGGAGATTTGTTCGCCGCAATTTTGCTTTAGTACTTCCCTTAACTTGCCTAATAGATCGTGTCTTTGTGGGGGAGATAAAGCGATACAGGGTGAATAGGTGGTCAAAAGTTGGAGATAGTCTTCGATCGGATAATCTACTTCGATCGATTGGTATTCTTCGATCGGTTGTGAAAATAGCAATGATGTGACGGCTGCTTCGGCAAATATTCTAGCTTCACCTAATTGAGTTTCTCGATCTTTGTATTTGGCAAAGGTTGGCATATACTCGGCGAGTATCCCACTTAGCTTTTCAAAAATATGGGTAGGTGGTTGCATGGCAGTATTCCATAATAGTACCAGAGAGCCACCTTTGTTTATAACTGACGCGGCTTTCAGATGTTTTGCATCTGGGGCTACCCAGTGCCAAGAAGTTGCAGCTACTACGGCATCGAACGATTCTCTCGCGGGGAGAGGCTCCGCCAACGATCTACTGGTTCCCACTCTTCAAAATTAGTATTGATGATTTCTACTTTAGAGTAGATGGCTGAATTTTGACGAGCGATCGTACAAGCTGCTAAATTTGGTTCTAAACCAACCACTGAGAAACCCATTTTTGCCAAAGACATTGTTGCTGTCCCCGGCCCACAACCGACTTCTAAAATATTTCCCTCTATGGGGATTTCGGCAACTTCAACTACTCGATCCAAGAATTCTCTAGCATACTTAGGTCGGACGCGATCGTAAGTTTCGGCAACAGCACCATACCAGATTTTTCGCTGTTCGCTATCTGGTGTAAATGTCCGATACCAATTTATAATTTGCTCTGAATCTGGCACGATCGATCTCCATCTCGATAACATCTACTTTCAAACTTACTGAGTCTCCAGATCTGCATTGCAACAGTCGAGAATCTCTTGGTGCCATTCCCCATTACTCGCAATCAGACAGCCCCATTGACTGACATCGCCAGTATTGTAGAGCAAAGGCTTGCCATCTCGATCGGTAAATTTCCCCCCCGCCTCAGTCAAAATCAATTCTGGTGCAGCAAAATCCCAATCCTTGGGTGCAGACTTGCCCGATACCGAAACATATACATCTGCATCACCTTCGACGATCGCTGCTATCTTACACCCAATGCTACCTACTTGCCGCTGTTGCTGACATGGCAAGTGTGCCAATAATCGAACCAATCTTTCGCTCCGATGATTGCGGCTGGCTACCACAACTAATTCAGTCAATTTTCGACCTTTGTCAAAACGTAGAGATGTTCGTACCCCACTCGTTCCTATCCGCCAAGTCCCACCACCTAGCGTAGCTGCATACAACCTGTCTGATTCTGGTACCGCAACCACCGCCAAAACTGGACGCTGCTGGTAAGTGAGGGCGATATGAATTGCATACTCCCCAGTCTTGTCGATAAAGTCTCGCGTTCCATCCAAAGGATCGATAATCCATACCCAATCTTGGAGTAATGCCTTATCTACCATTTGGTGAGTCTCCTCTGTCAAATAGCCGCAACTCTCACCACACATCGATCGAATCCCAGCTAATAAGTATCGATCGACTGCTTCGTCAGCAATTGTAACTGGCCCTTGCTCCTTATCGCGCACATCTAAATCCCCACTACCTCGATAATAACCACGCAACATCACCGCTGCTGTCTGGGCTAACTCGATCGTGGTTTCTAATATATCAGCTAGGCTCAAATTCGATACTGTTGAATTCATGGGAGTTGGGAGTTGGGATGAGGGATGAGGGATGAGGGATGAGGGATGAGGGATGAGGGATGAGGGAGTTGGGAGTTGGGAGTTGGGAGTTGGGATGAGGGATAAGGGATGAGGGATAAGGGATAAGGGTAGAATTAGTCCCCCAGTCCCCCAGTCCCCCAGTCCCCCCGTCCCCCCGTCCCCCCGTCCCCCCGTCCCCCAGTCCCCCCGTCCCCCAGTCCCCCACTCCCCCATTCCCCTTGTTCGGTTTCCACTATCAATAGTGTACGGAAAAGTTCGGTTTTCTTTTCTGAAATGGCACTAGACATTTTCGATGTCAGTGCTATGATATATGCAGGCGGAAAAAATTTCGCTAAAAAAATAAGTGTGAGGAAATTCTAATGAACTTTAAAACTGTACTGGTAATTGCCAGCCTAGTATTGACTGCTGGTTTAACTTCTTGCAAAGGCGGAGAAGAAGCTCCAAAGACTGATATTGCACCTACTGCACCCGCTGCTGTTGACAGCAAGCCTGTTGAGGCTCCTAAAACTGATGCCAAGCCTGCTGATGGCAAACCCGGCGACGCTATGAAGCCCGAAGGTAAAACTGATGCCAAGCCTGCTGATGGTAAAACTGAAGCTCCTAAAGCTGATGGTAAAAAAGACGAGAAAAAAGGCGACGCTATGAAGCCTGATGCTAAGAAAGACGAGAAGAAAGCTAACTAGTATCAAATTTAGTTGACTCGTTGGAATAGCCTACGTGAAATAGTCAACAAAATTTTCACAACTACGATACCATCAATGTTTCCTCTGACTCATGAAAAGTCAGAAACATTGGTGGTATTGCTTTTTAGTACGGAAATACTAGATCCAACTAGAATAATTAGTTAGACTGCGATACTTTGCGCGGTGACGATCTCCTAAGAAGTCTCTGCATGAGCCTTGTCAAAGATCGATTAAAAATTTATGGTTGGGTCTAACGATATTTGACTATATAATCTATAACTATACATCACTTCCAGCCCGTTTAGATAGCCGCTGGAGCTAGAGCAGCAAGCAAGCAAGAGTATTCTAGCCACACACATTCTCTCACGCCCCATACGCTGTTACAGCCCACTTTCCCTATATGACGATCGGTATTTGGATTCTCGGCGACAGATTAAATCTAAATCAAGCTGCTTTGCAAAGCTGTGTGGATCTAAAGTCATCAACGTCAGTGATTTTAATTGAATCATTGAATCACGTTCGAGTGCGTCCATATCATCAGCAGAAGTTAGTTTTAGTTTGGTCGGCGATGCGCCATTTTGCGGGAGAATTGGAGCAAGCGGGATGGAATGTTTGTTATGAGATTGCTGATGATTTTGAATCTGCATTAATCGATTGGGTTCGGGTACAAGGAATTACTGAGTTGCGAGTGATGACTCCTGTCGATCGACCATTTCGCAAATTAATCGCATCTCTCGATTTACCATGTAAGATAGTTTTGATTCCTGACAATCATTTTTTGTGGACGACTGAAGAATTTGCTGAATGGACACAAGGTCGAAAAAGTTTATTACTTGAATACTTTTATCGAGCAGGGAGACAAAAGTTTCGAGTGCTGATGGAGGGCGATAAGCCAATCGGTGGAAAATGGAATTTGGACAAAGAAAATCGCAAACCACCCAAAGGGGGATTGAAACCACCACCTCCATTATTATTTGCACCCGATGAGATTACTCAATCGGTAATGGCCAAGGTTGAGTCGTTAGATATTCCTACCTATGGCAAGCTAGAATCCTTTGGTTGGGCGGTAACTAGAGCTGAAGCATTAGCAGTATTAGCTGATTTTATCGAGTCGCGTTTACCAACATTTGGGCCATACCAAGATGCGATGGTGACTGGACAAACAACGATGTGGCACGCTTTATTATCTCCCTATTTGAATCTTGGAATATTACATCCCTTGGAAGTGATTCGATCGGTAGAATCAGCTTATCATAACCGGGAACTAGATCTGAATAGTGTCGAAGGTTTAATCAGACAAATTCTGGGCTGGCGAGAATATATGTATGGAATTTATCATCATGTCGATGATGATTACTTCCAGCTCAATTGGTTCGGACACGATCGACCTTTACCAGAATTCTTTTGGGATGCGAGTAAAGCAAAGATGAATTGTCTACGTCAAACTCTCAATCAGGTAGAAGATTCTGGCTATGCTCATCATATTCAACGATTGATGATTCTCAGTAATTTTGCCCTGATTGCTGGACTCAATCCTCAAGCAGTTGAGAACTGGTTTCATTCAGCTTTTATCGATGCTTATGATTGGGTGATGCAGACGAATGTGTTGGGGATGGGTTTATTTGCAGATGGGGGTATTTTGGCTTCCAAACCCTATGCAGCATCAGCAAATTATATCAACAAAATGAGTGACTATTGTGCTGGTTGTCAATATAATCTCAAAGAACGTACTGGAGCAAAAGCTTGTCCATTTAATTTCTTTTATTGGGATTTCTTGGCTCGACATCGCGAGCAGTTGCAATCCCAAGGGCGAATGGCTCTCATCCTCAAAAATCTCGATCGGATCTCCCCAGCCGAACTAGAAATTATTCATCAAAAAGCTACTAATTGGCATGAGATCGAGATCGCAGGCAATGCTAAAATTGATGTGTAAAAATAGAGAAAGCTTTTTATACATACATTAAATCGACTACACGAATAGACATTATTCTTTTTGAGTAATATATTTAATGGCATAAGAGCGTTCGCGCTCAACCTCTACACTCCTAGTGACTAACTATTTGTTTCCCGATAATCCTAAATATCAATTGCGGCATGGAGAGATCGGAGATCGTGCCAAGCTATTGAGCTTTCTCCAGATCACTTATCAAGAACTGTACCCTCAACAGCAGAACTATCAACACTTGGAGTCTACCGTCGATCGCTATTTGAGTAGTGATACACCGTTATGGTTCGTTACAGCCAATTGTGACGATGCTGCATCGAAAATGCTGCCCCAACGAGATGCGAGTATTGCTTGTATATGGTTGGGCATGGCCATCGATCAAATTACGGGGATTCGTCACCCGAATATTTTCCTGATTTATGTCGAGCCTGGTTATCGTCGCCAAGGAATCGGTCGTGAATTGATGCGACAGGCGGAAGTGTGGGCAAAGCTTGAAGGTTATTCACAAATTAGCTTACAAGTATTTACCACCAATCAACCTGCGATCGATCTCTATGGTAGTCTAGGCTATGAGGCTCGATCGATTTCGATGTTTCGAGAACTAGATCCGCAATAAGGCTCAAGATTTACTCCTTACGTAATTTAGCCTTCAAATTTGGTACAAAAGTCCGATCTAATTTGGGCGCGATCGGTAGAGAATGAACTCAAATAGGCAATGTCTATTTGACAATCCAAACACCGCCGCATCACCATTGGATCTTAGCTATGATGTACCCAATCGAACCAGAAGATGATTATCTTTGTCCCTCACTAGACTGGGATGACTTCTACACTGAAGAGACTTTCGGCGATCGACTCAAGCTTTTTTATAATCAATTTAAAAGTAATACTCGGCCATTGCTCGATGATTCATTATTCCGTGAATCAGAGCGAGATGGTGTAGTTACTGGACTAGAAATTTTGTGTGGTAGTGAGATTATCTACAAACGTTTAGTCCAAAAGAATCAAAAGATCGGTAACGAAATTCGGTGGATTTGGCCGGAAACAGTGACGCAGTTTAAAATCGGCTTCTGTAATCCAGGGTGGTTTGGTCAAAGCTTTCAATTACGAGATTATTGCTTGAAATAAATTACCACTTGCCGCCGTTGGTGTAGTCTCCATCTTAGCGGATTCGAGAAAATGCTCCATTGCTACTACGCCACTCTAAAATAAAGATAGTGATGGAAGATAAGAAGCTATGGATAACAACAACTGGTTGCAGCAGATTCTACTGATGGGTTTAGGTACGACCTCATTAGTCGCCGAGCGAGTCAAGGTCGTCAGCGAACAGTGGGTAAAAGAAGGTAAAATCGACCCCGAACAAGCAAAGTTATTTGTTGATGACCTGATGCAGCAATTAAAGCTGGATCCTGCCAACTTTGAAGTGCAGATGCAGCGGCTGATTCGCAATACCATGCAGGATCTCGGCGTACCGCGCCAAGGGGAGATGGACGAATTACGGGGACGGATAGACAGGCTCGAACGTCAAATCAGGGAGTTTGAAAATAAAACATGGCGGTAGTCTTAGATCTCGGCGGCGTAAATCCTAGTACTATTTTGGGAGGAGTTGGGAGTTGCTGTACCACCGTATGGGAGTTGGGAGATAATGTAGGCGATGCTTGCTTTACTCATGCCGCCGAGATCCAGTATTTAATCCTACCTCCCAACCCTCAACCCCCAACTCCCAACTCCCCACTCCCAACCTATAATTGTAGTTGTCAAATTTGGATTGAGTATGAAAGAAATTTTAGTCAGTTTGGGAGTGATGCTAGGATGCGCTATCCTGATTCTAGTATTCCAACTTGGTGCTGGGATGAAAGACGCAAATGCAGGTGCGATCTCCAAAATCGAGCCTACTGCTGTTACCCTACCATTGGCATCTGTACCTTCTAAGTTAATTGCTATGGATAACGCCGAAAATCAGGTTACAACCCCCTCCGGTCTCAAATATGTAGAAATAGTCGAAGGAGCTGGCGACACCCCCAAGCGAGGGCAAACAGTGACCGTTCATTATACGGGAACTTTGGAAAGCGGGACAAAATTTGATAGTTCTCGCGATCGCAATGACCCATTCGAGTTCCAAATTGGTACTGGGCAAGTGATTAAAGGTTGGGATGAAGGACTCAGCACGATGAAAGTCGGTGGTCGTCGCAAATTGATTATCCCCGCAGATCTGGGCTATGGTGCGCGAGGAGCTGGTGGAGCGATCCCCCCAAATGCTACACTAATCTTTGATGTAGAATTGCTAAAAGTTAAAGGATAGAAAGTTCTTTGCCCACAAAGAGCTATAATATCGGCGAGGGTCATCCCAGCCCATATGGGTACCCAAATCTGGGTACCTTTGTCTCTTCGACATCGACTGTCAACTGTCAACTGTCAACCTGGGAACATAAGTTGAGAAAGGATTGTCTTTGGTGTATAGGATGTTCGCACAACCCCAGCCGCCATGAGCTATTCACTTTCCCAATCTTGGTCTCAGCTTGAGGACAATCTCCCTCAAACCAGAGTGCAAGTAGATAAACTAGATAAGTTACCGAACAACGAACTAATTTTGCTTTCTCAGTCCGGTTTGCGGACGAATCGAGCAGCCTTAGCCGAACTGATGCGCCGTCATCAGTCCCATGTCGATCGGATTTTGTATCACTTAGCTCCAGATTGGCAAGATCGAGCAGATCTCGCACAGGAAGTGTGGATTCGGGTTTATAAAAATATCAAGAGTCTCAACGAACCCGAAAAATTTCGGGGTTGGCTCAGTCGTATTGCTACAAATTTGTTTTACGATGAGTTGCGGAAGCGGAAACGGGTGGCTCCACCATTGTCTCTCGATGCGCCGATTAATGTCGAAGATGGCTCGATCGATTGGGAAATTCCCTCTGGCGCACCAAATCCCTCCGAGCATCTCAGTACGATCGAATTTTACGACAGATTACGATCGGCAATTGGCAATTTACCCGAAGCTTTTCGGACGACAATTGTCTTGAGAGAGATTGAAGGGTTATCATATGAGGAGATCGCGGAAGTCACTGGTGTGTCGATCGGTACTGTCAAGTCTCGGATTGCTAGAGCTAGAGCTGGACTACAAACTCAGTTAAGCGGTTATTTTGAATCGTAAATAAATCCTGTGGACCGACCTTTATTGGTTGTATAACTAGATCGGGCATGGCTGTTATTTACAAATTATAAGTTTTGAACGAAATATAGGGTAATTTTAGAGGATCCGAAGATGACAGACAGTAGCGACGATTTACAAACAGGTAGAACATTAACCGAGCAATTCGAGTTGCTCAGTGCTTATATAGATGATGAGGTGACAGCTAGCGAACGATACGAGGTAGAAGCATTGCTCGAAAGTGATGAAGCATTCGCTCACCAGTATCGTCAGATGCTCCGCATTCAAACTTCTCTGCCAACGATGAGCGTACCAAGTACCCGTCAATCGCCAGAAGCATTGGCAGCAGCGGTATTTGCGGAAATCGATCGTCCGCGCAAGCGCAAGATGGCCATCTTTGGTGGTGGTGCAATTGCAGCAGGATTGTTATCAGTTGTCGCTGGATTGACTGGTTTAATCGGTAATGACTCGCAACCTCAATTTGCCAAAGGAAATGCTCCTGCACCGATTATGGTGGCACTAAATGACCCTATTCTGTCAATTCCGGTGAAGGTTGAAGGAATGCAGGTGCCTATAAGTTCTCCAGAAGTCAATGCTGAGGAAGTGAATTAGATTTTATCGATACTGTGTTTAAACCAGTATCGCCCATAGTCCCTTTACCCCACCCCAGCCCTCCCCTTGCCAAGGGGAGGGGGCAGGAAAGCCCAGGGTACGCTCGATATTTTATCTTGCGACTTGGGGAATTTTTCCGGCTAATCCAGTCATCAAGCGGAGTGATAGGTGCTTGAGGAGGGGGACTCGATCGAGTACCATTAGACCAATGCGCCGGACGATCACCAGCGGGAGAAATCGAGTAGAGAAGGCTCGATCGAGAAAATCGGTGAAGGCTAGGATTGCCCAATTTTCAGGCTTGCGCCATTTAGTATATCTCTTCAGGACTCGATCGCTGCCAATATCTTCGCCCTGTTGATGCGCCGCCACCAAAATTTCAGCTAGAGCCGCAGCATCGCGAATACCCAGATTCATCCCTTGCCCAGCGACTGGATGACAACAATGTGCCGCATCGCCGACTAATGCCAACCGTGGGGCGGTATATTCTTGACTCTGCATCAACTTGACTGGAAATAGCCATCTCTGACTATCCAGTTCCAATTTGCCGAATACCCCACCCGTACAGTGTTCTAATTCAGCCAAAAATTCAGCCACAGGTAAATCGCGCAACTCTTCTGCTCGTTGATGAGGAGATGTCCACACTACCTGACAACGACCGTCAGCTAATGGTAACACGCCCATCGGCCCACCATACCAAAACCGCTCGTAGGCAATGCTCTGATGGGGTTTTTCGGGTTTGACGGTGGCAGTAACGCAGGATTGCCAATAGTTCCAGCCAGATGTTTCGATGCCTGCTTGCTGACGCAGGGAAGATTTGGCACCATCGGCACCGATGACTAGACTAGCGCGAATTTTAATCGGTGTGTCGTTGGTTGAAGCTTGGATGGTAAGCTCTGCCTGACTGTCTGAATAGTCTACTTGCAATACTTGCCCGGGACACATGACGGTGATATTTTGCGCCGTTTTGAGTTGGTGTTGAAGGGCGGTAAGCAGTACTTCATGACTGGCGGCATAACCCAATGTTTCGGTACCCAAATCCTGGGGATACAATTTCACGATCCCTGCATAATCGGCATCAGAGATGTGAATTTGACTAAATTGGGTAATCTGGGGTAAAACTTGTTTCCAGATGCCTAGTCCGGCAAATATCCGCCCTGAGAGCATCGATAGGACATAGGCTCGACTCTTGGCGACAGAAATCGATTCGGCTTGGGATTCGATCGATACTACTCGCAATCCTGAATTTTGGAGGGCGACAGCGAGAGTATTCCCGACAATTCCACCACCGACGATCGCGATATCGTAATCTAGTTGGTTAGCTTCCACTGCTGCATCGAGTGTGGGTAGGGGCAGTTTATTTAGGGTGGCATGGGGGCTGGGCATAATCTTCACTCAGGGAGCACATGAAGGTAAGTGTGGATGCTCGCGACTGTTAACTTTTATTGTGACACTTATATTCCCAGAGGTCGAGGAATTATTCGTAGGGGCGTTTTATTCCGATTTCAGGCACTATAATCAGTCAAAAGCGTCAAATACCCTAGCACTTTCGTCTCGCCAGATTCACCTTAAATGAAGACTGGCGATCGTCTAGGGTACTCTGAGTGTATCGTTGGCGTTGGCTGGTAGATCGAAAACATCGTGCTGCCTTTGTCGTCATCCACATTACTATAGTCGTCCACAAGTTTATTAGAGTGTTTCAGTGAATGGAAAATACAATTCAAAAGTCAGATTTTGTTCTAACTCCCTACATGAAGAGCAATGACTTTCGGGCAACTTGGCAGATTGTTAATACAGTTGTTCCTTATGTATTGTTGTGGTTTCTAGCCGTTCGAGTGGCTACTATTTCATATTGGTTATTGCCACCGATCGTCATGATGATGACGCTATTTTCAGTGCGGTGTTTTTCACTGATGCACGATTGTGGACACTATTCGCTGTTCAATTCCAAAAAAGTTAATAGATGCGTAGGTTTTATGCTGGGGGTCATCAATGCTATTCCTCAATATCCCTGGTCGAGAGATCATGCTTATCACCACAAAACTAATGGTGATTGGGAACGTTATCGCGGAATTGCTGACTTTCTTTCGACCGAACAATTTGCTCAATTGACTGAATCAGAGCAAAAGTCTTATGAATTTCTCCGCCAGCCCTTAATGGCTATTCCTGGGGGTTTCTTTTACTTGGCGATCGAACCTAGACTCGCTCTATTCGATGAAATCAAAGGTTTTTTCAAGCATGTAAGTAGTTGTCTAAAACAAGATCCACAGATGAGTCGTCAAGCGATTATTGCTAGTCACAAATCAAAACGATGGTCTACTACGATGGAGTTTTGGGATTCACTCTTGAATAATATCTGCGTTATTAGTGTCTGGGTAATAATGAGCAATCTCATTGGTGCGGGTTTGTTTCTGAGCATCTACTCAATCTCCTTAACTTTCTCGGCGGTAATCTTTATCTGGGTGTTCTTTGTTCAACATATTTTTGAAGATTCATACGCACACAAGACAGCAAGTTGGGATTACTTATTGGGTGCGATCGAGGGTAGTAGCTATCTAGAGTTACCAACAATTCTCAAATGGTTTACCGCTAATATCGGCTATCATAATATCCATCATCTTTCCGAACGGATCCCCAATTATAATGTTGAGGCTTGTCATCGTGAAAATATTCACTTACTCGCCAACATCAAAACACTAAAAATGGGCGATATGCTCGGTTGTGCTAAGTTTATCTTGTGGGATGCAGCCTCGAATAGCCTCGTATCTGTCGCATCATATCGATCGCGATCGCAGACAGAAATTAGAGCTACGTCCTTGGTATAGCTGCAACTGAATTATATTACAAGTAGCCCCCATTTCGACTAGAGATGGGGCTATTTGCGATCGCAACTACAGCAGCTTATTTGATTAAGCCACTAGGTAAAACAGTGGGTAATTTCGGATTGGGAATACTCATATCACCACTGGGGTTGGCAATACTTCCAGGGGAGAAGACAGGGATAGTTGGCGTACCATCAGCCGGGTTGGGTAGCACCACATCACCAGGATTCATCATCGGATTACCGCTCTTGGGATCTAGTGTCGAGTTGAGTGGAGGTGTAGGTGCCAAACTCTCTGGTGAAGTTGATGGAGTTGGTACTGTTGGTGGAACTGGGATAGTTTGTGGTGTTTGTGGATTTTTGGGTTGAGAAGATTCTATAGGCACTGGAGTCATCTTTGGAACAGAAAGCTTTGCTTTGGTAGAGACAGCTCTCTTTTTGTAGCGTCTGATAACTTGCTTTTTGGCTTTGATATTCGCTTTGGTGCGGATTTTTTTCTCTTTGTTACGAGTGCGAGTAGTTTCTAGAGATACTGTGGAAACATGGGATGGTGTATGGTGAGCAGTCGCATCAGCCATCGAACCGAGAGAACTCAGAGGTGCGATGACTACTGCCGATATAATAATGCTTTGAATTAGTTTGTTCATAATAGCTTATGGATCTATCTCGCGTTCCATTTAGAGTTTAGGCTAAATCCGGCGATCTAGTCTGCTTCGATCTTAACACTAGTAATAATTTAGGCTTGGGAGTGGAGCTTGGATATCATTTGTCTCAATCGCCTGCTACAGATAAGTTTATAGCCATAAATTGATGACAAAAGTTCACAAATCGTTGCGGTAAATCTGGTCTAGCACCAAAATGGAGGTGAGTATATGCAGCTTGTACGCTCGCTCGCTTCCAGCCTTCTGGGGCAAAACTCAATTTTGATTCATATCCCTGCATATCGTACAATGGCTCTGAGGGTGAATCAGTGAGAGTAGAACGATGAAACTCATGTCCCCAAATTCGATCGCCACTATTTAGCAATAAATTATCTTGACGAGCGGTAAGTTGACGATAACCCAAAATCAACCGTTTTCCCATCACTGCGGTAGTCGGAAAAATTCCCACCATCGGATGAGCTACCTCGTTAAAATCCACAATTCGATCGCACAAATACATCAATCCCCCACACTCGGCATAAGTTGGCATTCCAGCTTTTATTGCTGCGCGTACCGATTGTCTAGCGGCAAGATTGGCGGCTAATGTTTCGGCAAAAACTTCGGGAAATCCACCCCCAAAATACAATCCTTGCACGTTTGGTGGGAGTTGCTCGTCGTGTAATGGACTCCATTCAATTAATTCTGCACCCGCAGCGCGGAATAAGTCTAAATTGTCGGCGTAGTAAAAATTGAATGCGGCATCTTTGGCGACGGCTAGGCGGATGGGGGAGGGGGTAGGAGGGTGGGAGGGTAGGAGGGTGGGAGAGTGGGAGGGACTTAGATTGATAACGTTAGAAGTTGAGGGGATGGGGAGCTGATGTTTGGTTTGGAGTAGGGGTAATAGTTGTTCCCAGTCGAAGCAGGTTTCCCCTACGTGGGCAAGCTTGTCGAGGGTAGCGTCGAGACTGCTCAATTCCCCCGCAGGAATCAGCCCTAGGTGGCGATCGGGAATGCTAATGTCATTCTGTCGCCTGAGTACGCCGAGGATGGGTAGATGGAGCGGTGAGAGGGCAGCGGTGAGTAATTCGAGATGTCGATCGCTCCCCACTTGATTGAGAATTACCCCCGCAAGCTGAATCTCTGGATCGAATGTCCGATAACCGTGGGCAATGGCAGCGATCGATCTGGAAGTACTACTACAATTGAGAATCAGTACCACGGGCACCTTCAACAATTTGGCAACAGCCGCCGTACTACCCGCATCTGTCGTCCCCGATGCCCCATCAAATAGCCCCATTACGCCTTCAATTACCGCACAATCAGCAGTTTGACTATGGAGCGCGAAACACTGCCGTACATAGGCTGCTGAGGTCAAAATCGGATCGAGATTGCGACAGGCACGCCCTGTCACATACTCATGAAACGTCGGATCGATAAAATCTGGCCCCACCTTAAAAGATTGTACCGTCTGTTGTCTGCGGCGCAGGGCGGCAAGTAGAGCTAATGTAACAGTGGTTTTACCAACACCACTGCGTTCTCCAGCAATTGCGATCGACATATATTTATCTACAGGGTTCAGGGATGAGGGATGAGGGATGAGGGGTCTGTAGGGGCGGGTTTATGAAATCGATGACGCTTTTACTAGAGATTCGTTCAAACCCGCCCTCTTCGCTAACGGCTACGCATGTGGGTTATGTGGCTGCGGTTAAAATCCCCAGTATGAGTAGGTTGGGTACCCAAGGGTTAAGGACTTAATTTCAAAATAACCGCAAACCGCGACTTATGGTGTAAAACCCACCACAGAAAGCTAAAATAGAGACACCAACAAGCAAAACCATGAGTCCCGTAGTCGCAGAAATATTGCAACAAATAGATCGACTTCCGCTAGTCGAACAAACTAAAATCCTCAGACAACTAGAACAGAAAATAGAGCTAGCAACCAATCTCGACACACCACCAACTCCAGTCAACAGTTCCCAGCAGCAATGGCAACAAGCTGTCGCTCGGATTCACGATCTAACCCCAACCTCACTCGATCGTCAGAAAACCCGAATTTCCGATTTGTTCGCCAAATTTAACGCAGATGAAGACGCAGAAGACCAACAACAAGCTCTAGAAATCATCAACTCCATTCCCAGAACATCCATTTAAGCTCTAATGACTCAAATTGTTTTGCTGGATTCCACCCCCGTTGGATTAATCACCAATCCCAAAGCAACTCCTATGGCGATTGAGTGTCAGCAATGGTTAGAGAATTTACTCAACAGAGGATACCATGTGGTGCTGCCTGAAATCATCGATTATGAAGTTCGGCGGGAATTGCTGAGAGTCAATAAAATCAAGAGTATTCGCCGACTGGATGCTCTAAAATCTGAGTTAATATATTTGCCAATTACCACCGAAGTAATGCTCAAAGCGGCAGAGATGTGGTCACAAGTCAGGCAACAAGGCAAACCAACCGCAGATAATAAAGCTTTGGATGGAGATGTAATTTTAGCCGCTCAAGCTATTCTCATTGGGAGTGAAGAATATCGCTCAATTGTTGCCACCAGCAACCCCAAACACCTTTCTCTATTTGTCGAGGCAAAAGACTGGCAGGAGATCTAATGACATGAGCACCAAGAGGATCCTCTTGAATTCAAAAATATTACATTTAGACATCGAAGCGATCGATTTATTACAAATATCAATAATTAAGCCTCCCTCAAGTTGTGAAAACTCAAAGGAGGCTCAATTATTTAACTCCTAACGACAAACCCTAGACTAGGGATAGAGTCCGGCGTTTGCTGACCATTTGGAAGGTTTCGATGATGTCGCCTTCACGCCAGTCATTGAACTTGTCTAAACGGATACCGCACTCAAAGCCAGTATTGATTTCGCGGACATCATCTTTGACTCGTTTGAGCGAATCGAGAGTGCCTTCAAATACCAATTCTTGCTTGCGTTTGACACGGATGCTACAGTTCCGCAGTGCTTTACCAGAGAGGACATAACAACCAGCAATGTTACCGCGTCCAGCTTGGAATACTGCCCGAACTTCCACTTGTCCGAGGGGTTCTTCGACCAATTCGGGGTCGAGAAGTCCTTCCATTGCGCCTTGAATCTCGCTGAGGAGGTCGTAAATGATATCGTACTCACGGACATCGACACCAGCTTCATCAGAGGCTGCACGAGCACCACTGGCGAGGGTAGTATTGAAGCCGATAATTACGGCACCACTGGCAGAGGCTAAATCTACATCCGTCTCGGTGATTTCACCTGCGGCGGAGAGGAGTACGCGGACTTGGACTTCGTTCTGTGGTAGCTGACGGAGCGAACCGAGGATCGCTTCGACGGAACCTTGAACGTCGGCTTTGAGGATGAGGTTGAGTTCTTTGAGTTCGCCTTCTTGAGCTTTCGCGGAGAGGCTATTCAGGGTGACTCGACGGGAAGCCATCATTTGTTGCAGACGTGATTGACGATGCTCCGCAGAACGGGTATCGGCAAGGGCGCGGGCTTCTTTTTCGATGTAGACTTCAAAGTCATCACCAGCAGCAGGTACGTCGCTCAATCCGAGGACTTCGACGGCAAAAGATGGCCCAGCCGCTTTGACTTGGGCTAGTCTGTCGTCTACCATTGCCCGTACTTTACCGAATACATGTCCGGCGACGAGGGTATCGCCAACGCGGAGGGTACCGTTTTGAATCAGGAGGGTAGCAACAGGGCCTTTGGCTTTATCCAAGTGGGCTTCGATGACTGTACCACGAGCTTTGCGATCGGGATTGGCTTGGAGGTCTTCTATATCTGATACCAGTAGAATCATTTCTAAGAGGGTATCGAGATTTTGACCTTTGAGGGCACTGACTTCGACCATAATTGTATCGCCACCGAGATCTTCTGATTGAAGATTGAAGGCAATCAATTCTTGTTTAACACGAGCAGGATTGGCTCCTGGACGATCGATTTTGTTGATGGCAACGATAATTGGTACTTCGGCGGCTTGAGCGTGGCGAATTGCTTCGATGGTTTGGGGACGAACACCGTCATCAGCAGCAACTACTAGAATTGCTACGTCGGTGACTCGCGCACCCCGCGCCCGCATTGCGGTGAAGGCTTCGTGTCCGGGAGTATCGAGGAACACGACTTGCTCCATTACGCCTTCGCGATCGACATCCACGTGATATGCTCCGATGTGCTGGGTAATCCCACCAGCTTCACCAGCCGCAACTTTGGTCGATCGAATCGCATCCAACAAGGTAGTTTTACCATGATCGACGTGACCCATGATCGTGACCACAGGCGGACGACGTTGGAGATTATCTAGATCGTCTACATCGAGCATTTCGGTAACTTTCGTCGCCGCTGCTTGTTCGACACCAGCAATCACCGATACGCCCAATTCTTCAGCTACCATTGTCGCGGTACCCAAGTCGAGTACCTGGGTAACACTAATCGCGATCCCCTTGAAGAATAACTGTTTGACGATTTCTGTTTCCGCTACGAGCAGCATTTCTGCCAAGTCGCGCACGGTAATACTACCGATCAATGTAATTGATTCTGGTTTCTCAACAGCACTCTTTTGTTCGCGTTTGTTGTTGTTACTACTGCGTTCTTGTTTCTGTTGATCCCCTTTCATCACAGGGCGTTTGCGTTGGGCGGGAGCTGCTGGTACGCGCACTCCACCACCACTACCCAGTTTCTGTTTGGGAGGTCGAGCGATCGACAGACTGGCTGATGTGCCCGTTTCTTGGTCGTCGCCTAATAGATCGTCATCATCATCATCGTCATCGATGACCACGGTTTTGACCCGCTTGCCTTTGGCGGGAACTTTCGCCTTGGCTGTTTCGATTTCCTCTTCTTCCTTGCTCCAAGCTTTACCTTTGATCGGCTTGCGTGGTGGAGTTGGGCGTTTTAGTTCGAGATCGAGCGGAGTTGCTGTAGTGTCCTTATCATCAGTGCTAGCATCTCCAGCCGCACCAGCCACTCTGGGGCCGCCAGCAGGCTTGATTTGAACGATCCGCGTGGGGGGACGATTCAATGGTGGGAGGGCTTCTACTTCCGATTTGGCCACTGGTCGGCGATTTGGGCCACCTGGAGCAACTCGCGCAGGGCCGCCAATTGCGGGCTTACTAATCGGCTCGCTCCTGACTTGTTGCGATTTGGGGATCGGTTTATTCGGCGCGCCAATTTTAGCTACTGAGACTTGACCATTATCGATATTTGCGGGACTACTATCGCCCTCAGCCGTCACTAGTTCGACTACTTCCGCTTTGTGTAAACGGGCTGGTGGCCCAGATAATTGAGGTTTTGGTGCTGGAGGTACTGCCGCTGGTTTGGCGACGCGAACTGGCTCTACCGCAGCTTCAGTGACTGGAACTGCTGCTGTGACTGGACGGACGACTGGACGGACGATCGTGGGTGGTTGTGGTGCTAAGGACTGTCTTGAAG
The DNA here is from genome assembly GCA_031422115.1 of Chamaesiphon sp. VAR_4_metabat_408. GTDB lineage: Bacteria > Cyanobacteriota > Cyanobacteriia > Cyanobacteriales > Chamaesiphonaceae > Chamaesiphon. Next base: position 17,376 of record JANOPX010000196.1, read on the forward strand.
GTGCTTGAGGCGGTGCAGGCGGCTGAGGCATCAAAGATGGCTTTGACGGTGCATCTGCTTTATGTTCGATTTGCAAAATTCGGGTTTTGGGTTCGACAGGGCGTTGAGGAGCGCGAGCGGGAGCTTTGGGAGCTTCGCTTTTAGCCGCTTTGGGGGCTTCAGCTTTGGGGGCTTCAGCTTTGGGTGCTTCAGCTTTGGGTGCTTCGGCTGTGGGTGCAACAATACTTTCCACTTTTTCAGGCGTAGTTTGACGTGGGGGCTTGTTCTGACGATCGGGAAACTTATCAGTAGCAGCTCGCGTAATTTGTGCTGCTTCTGCTTCTGAGATGCTGCTACTGTGGCTTTTGACCGTGATACTCAAGTCTTCGCAAATCCCCAACAAATCCTTATTTTCCAAATTCAATTCCTTTGACAGTTCGTATATTCTAACTTTGCCGTTGTTCATCCACTATTTCCCTATTTATGAAAGCGATCGAAAAGCGTCTAGATGATGAATCGATCTGGGCGAGATCGGGTGTTTATCTACACAATGTAAGTTTTGGTGTTGAAAGTCAATCTTGATGAAGGCTATACCTCTGGTGAATTCTTTGCCGAGCGGTGGTTTTCACCTGCTCTGGTGACGTACCCTTTGCCCATTGTTGACGAACTAGATCGCTGTCTTGAAAAGGTGCTTCACTTGCGGCGTTTTTATGTCTAGGGTTCCCCCCGAATAAAAAAACGACAAGACGGGGAAACCCCAAGACCACTGGGCGGGTGACCCGACCATCAGCACTTTTCGCTGTCTTGTCTTGCCTCTATCGGATTTTCCGACGGTGGCAAGATCGCTGTCTTGACGAAGTTGTAATCGGAAACCGAGTCACTATTCGTCGCTGTCACGTAGGTTTTTTTTGACGAGTCGGTGTTGCCGATCGCCAAAGGGAATCATATTATATTCTTACACCAATTTACCACTATTGGCGAGTCAGCTCGACAATTTGTGATACTGTTATAAGTTTGTCCGATTGGGGATCGGTGGGGGAGTGGGAGAGGGGGAGAGGGGGTGACTGGGGGTGACTGGGGGACGGGGAGACGGGGAGACGGGGAGACGGGGGGACTGGGGGACTGGGAAAACTTACTTTACGACCCTACGACCCTACGACCCTACCACCCTACCACCCTACCACCCTACGACCCTACCACCCTACCACCCTACCACCCTACCACCCTACCACCCTACCACCCTACCACCCTACCACCCCTCATCTAAATTAGGCATAACCATTCTAGGCATAACCATTGTGGGCAAAGTATACATTGTTGGAGCGGGGCCGGGGGATCTGGCTTATCTCACTATCCGCGCTAGGGAGGTGCTCACCTCGGCGGAAATCTTAATTTATGATGCGTTGGTCGATCGCAGTTTACTCGCTTTGGTGCCGACTAGTTGCGCCTTGGTTGATGTCGGTAAACGGGGTGGGAAGCCGAGTATGTCCCAAACTGAGATCGATCGATTGCTCGTTCATTACGCCCAAACACCTCAACAAGTAGTCCGACTCAAAAGCGGCGATCCTTTTATCTTTGGGCGAGTCACCGCCGAACTCGATGCCCTAATTGCGGCGGGTTGTGAGTATGAGGTGGTGCCAGGATTGTCAACCGCTTTAGTCGCCCCTTTATTAGCTTCGATTCCTTTGACAGATCCGGTGCTCAGTCGTGGGTTTGCAGTTATTACCGCCCATCTTCCTGACGATCTAGATTGGGATGCGCTAGCACGGATCCCGACGCTGGTAATCCTCATGGGTACGCGCACATTGGGCGATGTTATCGATCGACTATTAAAGCACGATCTCGCTCCCACGACCCCAATCGCCGTCATCCGTTGGGCGGGTACAAAGCAGCAACAAGTTTGGGTAGCCGATTTAGGGCATATTCTCGCCGAAACTGCTGGCGTTGAATTATCCCCATCTGTAATGGTCGTAGGGCAGGTAGTCGGATTGCGAGCTTATCTAAAGACTGGAATTGTGACCCAACCCGCTCCCCTTACAGGTAAAACCGTCCTTGTCACCCGTGCCGCCGGACAATCTGATTCATTTAGCCAAATGTTGCGATCGAGTGGCGCACAAGTCATCGAGATGCCCACTCTGGAGATTATACCGCCGTCGAGCTGGGTGGATTTAGACCGATCGATCGAACAGCTTGGTACTTTTGATTGGTTGGTACTCACATCGAGCAATGGTGTCGATTATTTCTTCGAGCGACTCCATCACTCAGGTAAGGATAGTCGCGCTTTAGCAGGGGTAAAAATAGCTGTGGTGGGCAAAAAAACCGCCCTATCGCTCCAACAGCATGGCATTACCGCTGATTTTATTCCCGCCAATTTTATCGCAGACGATCTGATTAGTCATTTTCCCGACACCCTCGGCGATAAACGAGTTTTATTCCCCCGCGTCGAAACAGGTGGGCGAGAAGCTCTAGTTCGAGAATTTACCGAAGCTGGGGCGATAGTCATCGAAGTTGCCGCCTATGAATCCAAATGCCCAACTACGGTAGATTCGATCGCTTTAGCCGCACTCCAAGCTGGACAGGTCGATATTATCACCTTCGCTAGTTCCAAGACTGTCAAATATTTTCATCAACTAGTCGGATCTAGTTTACCTGACAATTGGCAGGAGCAGATACAGATAGCTTCGATCGGCCCTCAGACTTCAGCTAGTTGTATGAGTTTATTGGGTAAAGTAGATATTGAAGCGATCGAGTATACTTTACCTGGGTTACTCGCCGCATTGGGCGGTTAATTGGGTACGATCGATGCTCTGGCTCCATTCCTAGAGATGTAAACGGCGCGATCGACATTATGTTGAAAGCTTTATAAGTAGACAGCGCAAAGACCATGCAATTAAGCTTGCAAGGTGCGTAATCACATCAAACGATGTAGTAGTTTATGAAGATTTGAGAGTGTCCAACATGGTTAAAAATCACTGCTTGGCAAAATCAATTAGCGATGCTTCTTGGTATCAGTTCAGGGTATTCCTAGAATACTTTGGCAGGGTGTTTGGGCGGATGACCATTGCGGTCAATCCTGCTTACACCAGCCAAGAATGCAGCAATTGCGGGGAAGTCGTTAAAAAATCTCTGTCCACCCGTACCCATACTTGTCAGTGCGGATGCGAGATGGATAGAGATCGCAATGCCGCAATTAATATCCTCAATCGTGGGATAAGTACCGCAGGGCATGTGGGAACTTCGATCCTTGAGATCGTAAACGCTTAGGGAGATTGAGCCTCTGGGCTAGGTGTGGCAACGCTCTTAGTTTAAGTTCGGTCAACGATCTAAGAATCCTCACGCTCATCTGAGCTGAGGAGTGTCAACAATGTACCTATTGACTGCCATATTAATCTGATAACTCATCCATTGGAGAGATACCCCCAGACCGTGACGATTGATAAGATTTATGAAGATAGACAAATAAAGCAGACTAAAGATGATTCCAACCTTTCAAATGGAATGCTAGCTTTAGCTCAAACGATCTTATCGTTCTTATCACCACAACCTTGGAGTCCAAGTCATGACAACCTCTACAAAAGTAATTCCCGTAAATAACGATCGTAACCAATGGCGTTGGGGCTTTACCCCTCAAGCTGAACTCTGGAATGGTCGGTTTGCAATGCTCGGATTTATAGCTGCGCTTCTGACTGAGTATTTTTCCGGTCAAGGCATTTTACACTTTTACAACATTATGCACACCATCACCAACACCACCATCGCCGTCCCATAGGTTAAAGTACACCGCTTTGCATAGCAGACGCGAGTTCGTTCGCGTCTGCTATGCAGAATTGTTGGTGCCAGTCTATTATTAGACTTTCTGAAGAGGACGATCGATCTTGACTAGTTTCAAAAAATTGTTGAATAGTTGTTCTCGATCTTTCAAATCTGTCAAGATACTTTCTGGATGAAATTGAACGCCCTGAATCCAGGGATACTTCCTGTGTTGTAAGCCCATAATTAGATCGTCATCAGTCCAAGCAGTGATTAATAGATCGTCTGGAAGGGTGGATCGATCGACAATCAAAGAATGATATCTAGTCGTTCTAAAAGGCTGAGGTAAACCATTAAATATCCCACCATCTTGATGATAAATCTGCGTTGGTTTACCATGAATCGGTGTCGGTGCGAGAATAACATCACCACCAAACACTTGACCGATCGCTTGATGTCCGAGACAAATCCCCAAGATTGGCACCTCTTCTTTGACACCGATTTCGGTAATTAACTCTAATGAAATACCCGAATCGATCGGTCTACCTGGACCAGGTGAAATCACAATTCCTGCATATATTTTCTGCTGAACTCGCGATCGAACTTCAGCTACAGAAATTTGGTCATTCCGAATCGTATCTACCTCAACACCAACATTTGGGGATGATAGAGAATGAACGACATTATATGTAAAACTATCATAATTATCAATCAATAGAATTTTAGACATATGTTAATAATTAATAATTAATAATTAATAATTAATAATTGTTCCCTATAGCCGTTGGCGATAGGGAACAATTATCTTTATAAACCAACCCTAGCTTTTGCCGTAGCTAATGTTTGTTTAGCGATCGGTTCGACTCTTTCTTTCGCCTCTTTCATCACTCGATCTACTTCGTTAGGAGTAGCCGCAAGTTTAGCATATTTCTCTCGAATTGGGCGAAGGGATTCGATCGTCACCTCCGTTAGTTCATCTTTGAGAGCTTTAGATCCTTTACCTTCAAAGTGAGCCTCAATTTCCAGATTTGACAGATCGCTACGACCTGATAATATTTTAAATATACTCAGTAAATTTGTGACCTCTGGTCGATTCTGTTCGTCAAAGGTTAGCCCAGAAATACTATCAGTTTTAGCACGTTTGAATTTACGGGCGATCGCATCGGGAGTATCTAAGAGATAAATACAGCTATCTTGATTATCATCCGATTTTGACATCTTTTTGGTGCCATCTAGCAAACTTTTGACTCTAGCTGATGTATCGGGTATCTCTGCTTTCGGTACTGGCATCGTATAACCATAGCGACTATTAAACTTACGGATAATTTCGCGGGCTAGTTCTAAATGTTGACGTTGATCTTCACCAACTGGAACTAACGTAGCTTGATATAGAGCGATATCAGCCGTCATCAGAATAGGGTAAGTTTTCAACCCATTCATAGTCGTCTGTTGCTTCAAAGATTTATCTTTGAATTGCGTCATCTGTTCCAATCTACCTTCTGGAGTCAGACAGGCAAATAACCAAGTTAATTCAGTATGATAGCCACCCAAATCGCTCTGACGAAAGATAACCGATCGATCTAAATCCAGCCCGCAAGCAATCAAAGTCATCACCGTCTTGCGAATCCGATCGCGTAAATCTTCAGGATTGGGTAATGCTGTTAAACTATGTAGATCGGCGAGAAAAAAGAAATTTTCATCATATTTAGCGATCTGTTTCTTCCAATTGACAACCGCACCCAAATAGTTACCCAGAGTCATCTCACCCGAAGTCTGAATCCCCGAAATTACTCGATGTCTAGTGGCTTTACCAACACTAGCATAACCAAAATCATGAATAATCAATCGCGGGCGTTTTGTCTCAGTACTAAACCCCATTGCTACTAAGAGTTTTCGCAAGTCTTCGGGTTTAATTTCGATCGCACTGTCACCAGAATTGGTTTTTAAATACACTCGATCTCGATCGAACACCGACTCATCCAACACCACCAATTTTATCTCATCCTCATTCAGCAGGGATAAAGGATCTGTCGCATCATCCAGCTCAGAACTTATCGGCTCCGCTCCCAACAAAAATTCCAACCCTGCTACATCTAAAGGAGAACCACCATCACCCAGATTTTCTGACGCAATAATTAGCAGCGTCGGCTTACCACCATCTACCCGCAGACTTCTGACCAAATTTCTGCTGTCAAACTCAGCGACGACACGATGGGGATAACCTTTCTCTCTCAATAAACTAGCATCCTGCATGGGATCTATATTTCCAAACTCTAAACCGCAACCCTCCTATGCTAGCCTGCTTGGGTCGATCGATGTTAGGACTTAGATTTTTTAACCGCAAAGGCGCAGAGGGCGCAAAGATTAGACTAGAAAGAACTAGCTTCTCATTTAGGATCCTCCTAACTTAATATGCTGAAATTCCCTTGAAAATATCCCCATCCCACACACCAATATACTAAAAATGCTTAGAAACTGGACTTTCTAGAATTACGGTAGATCCCCGACTTCTTGGAGAAGTCGGGGATCTGTATCATAGCTAATCGATTCGCAAAGTTCAGTCTTTAGCCGTTTGCAGTATAAAGCGACTGTACCCCAAACTCACCGTCTCAAACAACCTATGCTTTGAGGGGGGGTTTGGGGGGGACACTCCCCCACCCAATGGGGGGTCTGGGGGTCAGAACCCCCAGACTCCTTTGTTCTCTCACCACAAGAAATGCCAACGGATCTAAGGTACAAACCCATGAAAACCCCTATTCAAACAGCACCACAACAGGGACAATAAGTACATACCATCCCTTACCCCCTGCGATGATCTTCCCTAGTTTCGATCGATTCACTCAATTAGCCAATCAAGACGAAGGTAAATTTCAGTTCATCCCCGTCTATCAAGAATGGGTTGCCGATCTAGATACCCCCGTCTCAGCATGGTATAAAGTATGTGCGGGTCAACCCTACAGCTTTTTGACTGAATCCGTCGAAGGTGGCGAAACCGTCGGGCGGTATAGTATGCTCGGTTGCAATCCCCTCTGGGTATTGGAAAATCGCGGCGCAGCAACCACCCAAACCCATCGCGATGGCACTGTAACTAAGTTTACAGGCAATCCATTCGACACATTAGATACTTGCCTCGAAACCTATCAAAATCGAGTTGCCAAATTGCCCCAACTGCCCAACGTTATCGGCAGCTTATTTGGCTTCTGGGGCTATGAATCGATGCAATGGATTGAATCTAGAGTCCCCATCCATCCAGCCACGGCTGAGGACGTTCCTGACGGATTGTGGATGCAGGTAGACCATCTGATTATATTCGATCGAGTCAAACGCAAAATCTGGGCGATCGCTTATGCGGATATCGGTAGTTGCAATGGTAATCTAGAGCTAGCTTATACTCAGGCGGTCGATCGAGTCAAAACCATTGTCGCCAAACTCCAACAACCCCAAGTCTCCAAACTCCTGGAATGGACACCACCCCAACCGAGTGCACCCCTCACCGAGCTTCCCTCCGAATATACCAGCAATACTTCCAAAGCCGAATTTTGTGCCAATGTAGACAAAGCTAAGGCATATATTACCGCTGGCGATATTTTCCAAGTCGTTATATCCCAACGGTTATCTACCAATTATACAGGCGATCCGTTCGAGCTATATCGATCGCTCAGTCTCGTCAATCCTTCGCCATATATGGCTTATTTTAACTTTGGGGATTGGCAGATTATCGGTTCTAGCCCTGAAGTAATGGTTCGAGCCGATCTCAATCCCGATCGTACCATCAAAGCGACCGTCCGACCGATCGCTGGTACCCGTCGGCGCGGACAAACTCCCCTAGAAGATGATGCTCTAGCTCTAGAATTGAAAGCAGATCCCAAGGAAGTCGCCGAGCATGTGATGTTGGTAGACTTGGGGCGAAATGATTTGGGGCGAGTCTGTGAAAGTGGTACGGTAGTAGTAGATAAATTGATGACGATCGAGCGTTATTCTCACGTTATGCACATCGTCAGTAATGTGGTGGGCAAACTTAGCTCAAATAAGACAGCCTCGGATTTACTCAAAGCCTGTTTTCCCGCAGGTACAGTCAGTGGCGCACCCAAAATTCGTGCTCTCGAAATCGTGCATGAATTAGAAGGTTGTCGGCGGAATGCTTATTCAGGTATATATGGATATTATGATTTTGAAGGTCAACTAAATACCGCGATTACTCTCAGAACGATGATCGTTCGTCCCAATGGTGATGATGGTCATATTGTATCAGTTCAAGCGGGTGCTGGATTAGTTGCAGATTCGGATCCGGTGACGGAATATGAGGAAACTTTGAATAAGGCTAGGGGTTTACTCGAAGCTATTCGATGTTTGGGAGTGGTTGATTAAGTAATAAGTAATAAGTAATAAGTAATAAGTAATAAGTAATAAGTAATCCTCAATAAAATCTAGAGCTTGATTTCTTACTCTCTGCGCCCTCTGTGCCTTTGCGGTTGAAAAATCATAAGTAATCCTTGCTAGGATTTTGCCATTTTCACAAAGTTCGCCAAGATCTGCAACCCCGTAGTCGAAGATTTTTCGGGGTGAAATTGTACCGCCATCAGATTGTCTTTAGCGATCGCTGCTGTAATAGTTTGAGTACCATGTGTAACCATCGCCGATCGAACTGCAACTGAGGTTGGATCGACATAGTAGGAGTGGACGAAATATACCCACGCATCGGGGTCTATTTGCCCCCACAACGGACATTGAGGCTGAGTAAGGTGGATTTGGTTCCAACCCATTTGCGGGATGGTTAAATCGTTTTCTGGCTGGAACTTTCGCACTTCGCCAGGGATGATGCCCAATCCAGGTTCGATCCCTTCATCAGATCGATCGAATAATATCTGCAATCCCAGGCATATACCTAAAAATGGTTTGCCACTAGCAATTATATCTTTGAGTGGTTGCTCCAAGTCTCGATCGCGGATCTGTCTCACCGCAGGATCGAAGGAACCCACCCCAGGTAATACCACTGCATCCGCAGCCGCCAATTCAGCAGGTACATCAGTCACTATCGGCTCTGCACCTGCAACTTGCAATCCTTTACACACCGAGTGCAAGTTGCCCATATCATAGTCTACGATGGCGATTTTCATGTTGGGAGTTGGGAGTTGGGGGACGGGGTGGTAGGGTGGTAGGGTGGTAGGGTACTGAAGTTTGCTAGGAGTGTTGAATTTCAATCTTTAAATCCGCTTGGTGCGCATTCACTGTCGGGGAACCCGAACAGTTCGCGCATCCGCTGCTTGGTGCAACACATGCGGAGGGAACCTCCGCGTGATTGCATCCGCAAAATCCAAAATCCAAAATCCCTCTAATTCTGACTAATGGCATGAGAGATATAATCCGCCGCTGATTGAACCAGGGCGATCGCATTTTCGTATAACATACGTTTGGGGCCGAGTAAGCCGATGCTCCCGACGGGGATAGAATTTTGGTGATAGGTAGTCGAGATTAATGTACAAGTCTGCATCGGTTTGAGGGGATTTTCGGTACCGATTCTGACGGTGATTTTTGAATGATTGGTAGGAGGAATACTCCGCCCGTCGATCGATTCGTTACCTAGTGATGTAAGGTCTAAATTAGAACTATCGAAGATCAGTTGCCATAGCCTGTCTTGTTCTGACTCTAGTAAATGTAAAAGGGTTTTAACTTGCTCCAACTCTGAAAATTCTGGCTGCTGCAATACCTCAGCGATGCCGCGAATCATCATTTGGGAAGACTGAAGCGATTGGGATTTTCGCGCCAAATCGCCGAGCAATACAGTGACTAAATCTACATAATGTCGAAATTTACGATCGAGCTTCTGCCAGTCTAACGTCGATAATGCGGATAAAGACTTACCCCGCAACCGACTATTCAGGAAGTTTGACAATACTTGCAATTCTAGATCGATCGATTCCTCATCTACTGACAGATCTAAATTCTGAGGTAGTTCCATCAAAATTGATTGTGTTTGATAAGAATCTAACACCACAATTAACATTACCTTAGTTGCTTCCACCCGCACAAACTGAATGTGCTTCACAGTCGAAGGATTAGTCTGAGGCAAGGCAATCATGGTAATATAACCACTCAATGTCGCCAATACTTCCGCCGCACCTTTGAGCACTGCTTCCAAGCTCCAGCCTTCCCAATCCAGTTTATCGGCAAATAATCCTTCAACTTGCCAACCAATATTCGGCATCGGCTGCATCAATCGATCGACATATAGGCGATATCCTGAGTCTGATGGTACTCTCCCCGCCGAGGTATGGGGTTGATACAACAATCCAGCTTTCTCCAAGATTGTAAATCCATTCCGAATCGTCGCCGAACTAATATTCAGGTTATGCCCATCTACCAGGGTTTTCGAGCCGACGGGTTCCGCCGTGGCAATATATTGACGTACAGTCGCCCGTAAAATCTGTTGATGACGTTTATTCAGCTCGAAGGACATAAACTAGGATCGGGTGATGGAAACAACGATCGACAATTAGGGGCATAGTTTCCGTCCTCTTTAGGCTTCTTTTCTAGAGCATCGGCTGCTGGTAGATAAATTGAAGCTGATAAGTCTAGGATTAGATCGAGTTTATAGCATATCTCCCAAATTGGCTAGTACTAGGCGGCATAAATTTGGCGAGCATTTAAACCCAACTCTCAACTTATATTAGTATTTAGGGATGGTTCGATCGACTAAATTACTATAGGCATCGATACCACCGATAATATTACTTACTTGACTAAATCCTTGGCTGACTAACCATTGGCACATTTGAGCCGATCTTACGCCATGATGACATAAGACGTAGGTTGGAAGATCTTTATCCAGACGGGTGTATATTTCTGGCGACCAATCAGCGTACTCGCTCAATGGTAGATTGATAAAGTAGGGTAGTTTGGCGATTGCTAATTCCTGGGGTTCCCGCACATCGACAAGTTGGTAGGCTGAATTGTCGTTGGTAAGTTTGGCGGCTAATTCAGTTACGGGAATCTCGGTATAACTCATGGATCGATCGGATTTTGGATTTTGGATTGGGAAGACCTTGTAAGGTACAGTTTATCTCGATCTGGGTCGATCGCTATATTTACCAATAATCACCCACAATTAACCTGTAGGCGTACCCCTACAGGTTAATTGTGGGTGGGGGAATATTGGCGATTCTATTCAATCCCAAATTTGACTGATACGACTCCAGTGATATCTTTCTCGATCGACGTGGTATCATAGCTACCGCCGTTACTTACGGCTGTAGAGTTGCGTGGGGTGATTTGGAAGACTCCGGTATCAGCACCGCGCACTCCACCGACACGATTTCCCGTACTTCCAGCGATCGCTTCGGCTCTGGCTTTGGCATCCTTGGTGGCTTCGGCGATCATTTCGATGCGAAGCTTGCCGAGTTCATTATAGAGGTACTCAGGTGGCTCTGAGGTCAAGGGGATGCCCTCATTGATGAGATCCGTTATCTGTCTGGATAGCTTAGAATAACGATCGACTTCATTCGAGCGGATTTCTAGACGTTGAGTCAATTTATAGGCGATATTCTTCCCAGTTTCTCTCCCATTTGATACCTCGGCGATGGGAGCTGTTTCTAGTGCGCTGAGGGTGATGGCTGTATCGGGTACTTTGGCTTCTTTGAGATACGTTTGAACTCGATCTGTCCATGTTTTGAGTTCCTTGTAAGCGGCTTGGGTGGTAGGCTGCTGACTGGAGATCGAGACTCGCCACACCATATAATCAGCTTTAATCGGTCTTTTTGCCGAACCTGTCACCACGAGTGTATCATCTGTCCGCTTGATATTCCGAATTGCCCCTGCCCACATAAATGAACTAACAATTAAAGAAGCCGACAACAAAGCCAATCCGGCAAACAGTTGGGGAAATCGATCGCGCAATCCGTTAGTTTCCATGACTTCTGACTCTCACACATTAAGTAATGTTTTTCGGCATGGTAGCATTTTTTACCAGCCTTGACCCTATCTACCCAGTATGAATCCCTAATTCCCGAAAGATCGATCGCTATTTTTCAGTTTTTTATACCTCTTTCCTCCACTCTTCTTCACTATGCTGTTTCGCGAACTGGTTTTAGAGAACTTCGGTTCCTATTTGGGCAAAAACACGCTCAATTTGCTCCCGGAAGATTCACCTATCAGTCGCCCAATTATTCTCATTGGGGGGATGAATGGCGGGGGGAAGACGACAATTATGGATGCGCTGCGACTGGCTCTGTATGGCTCTCGCGCTCAATGTTCGACGCGGGGAAGTTTGAGCTATGGAGATTTTTTGACTCAGTGCGTGAGTAGTCACATCGCGCCGACGGAAAAGACGCGGATTGAATTGGCTTTTCAGGTGGCTGAGGATGACGATTTATTAGATATTCGGATTGTCAGATATTGGGAGCGAAATCCGAGGGAGGGGAAGGATACGTTAGGTATTTTGGTGAATGATTGGGCGGATAAGGGTTTGCTGCATAGTTGGGATGAATATATCGAGAATCTTTTGCCGTTGGGAATTTCTAATTTATTTTTGTTTGATGGCGAACAGGTGAAGGAATTGGCGGAGCAAGAAACGCCACCTGTGGGCGTAGTTGATGCGATTCAATCGTTATTAGGTTTGGAATTAGCCGAACGTTTGGCGATCGATTTGGATACTTTAGTCGCGAAGAAGCGGCGAGATTTAGCGAGTAGTGAACAGTTGGTGGCGATGGAGGAAATGGAGGGGAAACTAAAAGAGCAAAAGTTAGAGTTGGCGGAGTTGGAAGAGTCGGAAGTGCTATTGAAGGAAAGGTTAGATTTGGCGATCGATCGAGAGGAGACATCTTTTCAGCAGTTCGTCCGAGAGGGTGGTAAGCTGGCAGCAGAAGGCACCGAATTGACGATTAGTTATAAGGCTGTCGAACATGAAGTCGAACAGCATCGACAAGGGATTCGTCAATTGGCTGCTGGAAGTTTACCGTTAGTATTAATCGCCCCATTATTAGAGCGAGTTCGATCTCAATGCGCGATCGAGTTGCAGCAAGATCGAGGTAAGGTAGATTTAGATATATTAGTCGATCGGGATAACCGTTTACTCAAACATCTCCAGCAACAGGCATTTTTAGAAACCCATCTCGATGAAATCAAAGCTTTTCTAGATGGTGAAAACCAACGACTGACAGCCGAAAGTAAATCCGCACAGCCAGTCTGGTTGGATGCAGATGTAGATGCGATCGACAAATTAGATACTATCCTTAAATACGAGCACCATCGAGATTTGTCTCGCTTTGATGAACTCCAAACCAGAGTAACTAAACTCGATGATGAATTGGAGTTTCTCGATCGACAAATTGCATCCGCCGCATCACCAGAAGAATATACTCGACTCAAAGAACAAGAAGCCGAAGCTCGATCGATCGTCGTCGAACTCAAAGCCGAACAAATTGCAACTACCCGCCACTTAGAAGAACTAAAACGAACGATCGCGAGTACCGATCGACAATTAGCTAATTACACCGAAAAAAATATCAAACTCACCAACGATCGACATATCATCGATTCAGTTGCCAAAGTCAAAGAAACCCTACACATATTTAAGGAAAAACTCACACTCAAAAAAATCAACAAACTCGAAAATGAAGTCACAGAATGTTTCCGCTATCTATTACACAAATCCGAACTAGTTCAGCGAGTGACGATCGATGCTGCTACCTTCACCTTATCACTCTACGATCGCCAAGGTCAATTATTGCCCAAACATCGGCTTTCGGCTGGAGAAAAACAACTCCTGGCAATTGCGTTATTATGGGGGTTAGCACGAGTATCGGGACGACAATTACCAATTGCGATCGATACTCCATTAGGTAGACTAGATTCATCCCATCGAACTAATCTGATTGAGCGTTATTTTCCCGCCGCTAGCCAACAGGTAATTTTATTATCTACGGATACTGAGATTGGTAAATCGGAAGTAACTAAACTGCGAGAGCAAAATGCGATCGCTCGTGAATATATCTTGGAACATGATGCTAATCTACAACGCACTCAAATTAGAGATGGATATTTTTGGGAGTAGTCGATATTTTTATTGCTAAGTCTCGATTGGTGCTTTTTTAACACAGAGGTGCACAGAGGATTCACTGAGGTTCACGGAGGAATTTTTAGATAGTATCGTAGGATGGTTTCGCGAAAAATATCAAAAAGAATTTTTGTTTTTATGCTAGATTTTATCTATGGGCAATGCTCACCCTACTTTTAATTTTTATATTTTTAGGTATTTATGTCGCCCATTTTACTTCCTACCAAGATCGTCGAACTAATCGATCGATTGCAGTTGCAACCTCATCCTGAAGGCGGTTTTTATCGTGAGACTTGGCGATCGGATCTATGTTTGCCCCAATCGATTTTACCAAAAGAATATGCGGGAGATCGCGCTGCTGGTACCGCAATTTTATTCATGCTACCGACGGGTCATTTTTCGCGATGGCATCGGGTGCGCTCTGCCGAATTATGGTTTCATCAAGCTGGAGATCCCCTAGAATTAGTCATGGCGGAAACTTTAGATGGAGCGACACAAATAATTAATCTCGGTCGAGATTATTCTTTCCAAGCCATTGTACCCCCCAACCAGTGGCAAAAAGCTAAACCCATTCCTGGGGAAGCGGGATATGCGTTGGTGGCTTGTGTGGTGGTACCTGGATTTGACTTTGCCGATTTTGAATTGATTGGAGAAAACTAATGAGTGAGTCAATTTTACCCCAACCGCAACTAGATCCAACTGGCATCACATTCGAGCAATATGAAGCATTCACGCTGCAAAAGCTAGAGTTGTGGAATGGTTTTTATAATTATGGAGGACAAGATTTAAAAGGTTTCCATCTAGCTGTATTAACCAATATGGGTTTGACAGAAGCCGTTCGTAATGTACCATTTTCATTATGGCTAGAAGCGATAGAAGCGGTAGTTTCGCAAAATCCTAAACTTAACTTTGATACTGAGACAGGCGAAGCCATGCTAAATCGATTCAGCCGAGCGGTGGAAGATCTAAAAGTGGTTGCAGAATACTTGGAGGATAACACCTAATGATAATTGAACAACAGTAAGATATATCGTAGGGTGGGCATTGCCCACAAACATATTAAAACTAAGATCTATTCTGGCTGCGGCTGAATTTTATATGTGGGCAATGCTATTTTTATTGCGCCTAAATTTTATATGTGGGCAATGCCCACTCTACTTTTAATATTATGGTAACAATTCAAAATCCAAAATCCAAAACCCAAAATCCAAAATTAATTCATCCTCTCCAGCGATTACTTGCTTACGGCAAGAATTATTACTTCCAGACTTGGCAAGCGGTAATTTCATCGATCTTTAATAAATTATGTGATATTGCTCCAGAGATTTTGATTGGTGCTGCCGTTGATGTGGTTGTCAAGAAGCAGGATTCATTTATTGCTAGTTGGGGAGTGCGGGATGTCAAGCAACAATTAATTGCGCTGACGATTGTGACGGTGATTGTTTGGGTACTAGAATCTGTCTCTCAATATGTGTATACCAATTTGTGGCGCAATCTCTCGCAGAAGATTCAACACAATTTACGCCTCGATGCTTATGGACATATTCAAGAGTTGGATTTAGCTTATTTTGAGAATCAGAGTACTGGTAATCTGATGGCAATTCTGGGAGATGATATCAATCAGTTGGAGCGGTTTTTGGATATTGGGGCGAATGAAATTATTCAAGTGCTGACTAATGCGATCGTCATTGGTGCTGTCTTTTTTATCCTTGCACCATCGATTGCTTGGTATTCGATGGTGCCGATTCCAATTATTATCATCGGCTCGATCTTATTTCAGAAAAAACTTGCGCCTTACTATGCCGATGTTCGTGAGAAAGTTGGTTTATTAAATGGTCGTCTAGCTAATAACTTGGGTGGGATTACTACGATCAAAAGCTTTACTACTGAAGCTTATGAACTCGATCGAGTGCGCCATGATAGTGAAGCATATCGCCAAAGTAATCGCCGCGCAATTACGATTAGTGCTGCGTTTGTGCCGTTGATTCGGATGGCTGTTTTATTTAGCTTTACGATGACGCTGCTATTGGGGGGAATTGCCGCTGTAGAGGGTCGATTGGGCGTAGGTACTTATAGTATCCTGATTTATCTAACTCAACGGTTATTGTGGCCCCTAACGCGGTTAGGTGAAACGTTAGATCTCTATCAACGTGGGATGGCTTCTACCGATCGAGTTTTGGATTTACTCGATACGCCAGTTGCGATCGATTCGGGACACTTGGCTCTACCACCCGTACGCGGTGAAATCCAATTACGCGATGTGACTTTTGCTTATCCCGATCGATCTACCGTCGTCGATCGGTTATCATTAAGTATCCCCGCTGGAGAAACAATCGCCATCGTCGGCGCGACGGGTTCGGGCAAAAGTACTCTAGTCAAACTCTTACTTCGACTATACGAAATCCAATCGGGAACTATAACTCTCGATGGAATTAATATCAAAGATTTACATCTAGCAGACTTACGCAGATCGATCGGTTTAGTCAGTCAGGATGTATTCTTATTTCATGGCTCCGTACGTGAAAATATCGCTTATGGTAGTCCCGATGCCAATTTAGACTCAGTAATCGCCGCTGCCAAAATAGCCGAAGCAGATGAATTTATCGATCGATTACCTGAAGGATATGATACCATTGTCGGGGAACGCGGACAGAAATTATCCGGCGGACAACGCCAACGAATTGCCATCGCTCGCGCAGTTTTAAAAAACCCACCTATCCTCATTCTCGATGAAGCAACATCAGCCGTAGATAATGAAACAGAAGCAGCAATTCAACGATCGCTAGACCGAATTACTGTCGATCGTACCACGATTGCGATCGCTCATCGTCTATCTACGATCCGCAATGCTCACTGCATCTATGTGATGGAGCAAGGCGAATTAGTTGAATCTGGTACTCATGACGAATTAATCGCCCTCAATGGCATTTATGAAGGGTTATGGAATATCCAGCAAAATGCAAAGATAGTACGTTAAATATCGATCGATATAAAGATTTATAGTGTAGACAAAGCCATCTACGGTTATCTTACACAGTGCGCAATCCATTCATGGGACTGTAGGGGTGGGTTTATGCAATCTAATGTCGATATTACCGTTCGATCTTAAACAAAACCCACCCTCCTCCAGCTCTAAAAAGGTCTCAAAAGGTTCCATAATTCAATCTAGGGTAGTTGAGATGAGCTTATTTTTCTTCTGAAGGCTGAATAGGCTCGCTATCGGCGGTGGGGACAGTTGGTTTACCAGCTTCTTTGGTTAACTGATTGTAGATTGGTTTTTCTAGGCTAGGATCGTCGTATAGGAATGCCCGATCTTTGGCTAGTTCTCGATTGGCTATATCGATTTCCGCTGGAGTTTGCTGGCTGATATTTTGACGTTCCTCGGCTTTGTTGACAAATCCGATCCCAGCAAAGATTGATAGTCCCAGAATACCAAGGATGACTCCTTGGAATGTTCGATTTCGGAGCGAAAAGTATGATTGCATTTTTTTCACCAGTAATAGCGATCTAGGAAATGTTAGAACTATAAGCTCAATTCTAAGATTCACCACTAAACCGATCGAATCAGGACAAAAAGCCCAAACTTCTCTGGTATTGTAGGTGTGCGCCTATGCTTTGGTAGCATCGATCGCATATTGAGCAATGAGGATCGTTAATTTTGCACGTTCTACTTCTGATAATTCTAACCAATTTAGAGGACGGACGATGCGATCGGGATCGTTTACCCCAGGATCGCAGCGCATAGCATAAGCGTAAGGGCGAGCCATGACGAATAGATCGTCTATCGCCCAATTTGATAGCAATTCTTGTACCGACTTCACTAATTGCTCCGCAGGTTCGAGATTGCTGTGGGTTATACTACTAACTTTGCTGGCAATCGTCTCCAGCCACTGTTGGGGGACTCTATTACCAAACTTGGCTGTAAGTGTATCCAGGGGTTCGGGAGTGGGTGCATCAGCCCAACAGGATTGGATCTGAGTGAAAAAAGATTGGGATCTCTCACCGATCTCTTCATCCGTCAGATCGTCTAAATCGAACTCCCGATCGGTGTTGATATAATACTCGACGGTTTCTGGATCTCCGGGGTTCCACGGATAATTATTTGTCGGTGGAGCAAGGAGATAATCCAACAACTCAGCTTCAAATCCAGCTTCAGTATTCTGTGTAAGAGTGGGTTGGCGATCGAATGTCATGGCTGCTCTCCTTGTGCGAGGGTGGGGTTTAGTAAGTAATATATTAATTTATGTAATGAATCTATAATTTCCAGGAACTTTTTGGGAGCGAAGTTTATCTAGGAACTATTTAACTCTATTGCTAGCTACATCTTACCCCGACTCGATTCCGCAAAAGTGGCAGGAGTTTTTTTGCCAGCTACGATCGATCCCTACGCTGCTTTATTTGGCTTTGGTTCCTCAATGATAAATTCCAAAATCTGCCCTTCCTCACTGCCAAATTTGAGCTGCATTCCTGACTGAAGGGCAAATTCTTGATCGTGAACTTTGAGCCATGTGCCTTCACTGGTGAGAATATAACTCCCAAATCGGGAACAGTCGCGGAGATAGTAAGCCGCGCTCGAAATGCTCTGCACCATCGGCGAACGATAGCGGATCTCGGCGTGACGCTGAGATACCCAAGGCTCATACACAATCAGATCGTTGGTGATACTTCGCCCCACTCGCATCAAGCCACCAATGATGGGATAATCGGGGTTGGGAGTGTTGCCCACAGATCTGATCCAGGCGCGAGGAATCGCTTGCGGAATCGACGGAATCTGGGTGATAACTTCAGTTAGCTGTTGGATCAATTCCCCATTAAACTCTGGGTGCATGTATAAAATCGGCAGCGTCCACCCAGGTTGATTGTACTTGTAAAGGGTGAGCAATTGTTGTCTGGCGATCGCCATTGCTTCATCGATGCTCATCCGGTGAGCCAAAGCTTGGGTAAAAGTCTGGATAAAACTCAAAGCCTCTCTGTCAGCGATGGTATCGCGCATCGCTAGCACAGCAGGTACACCGTGATGCAATAGTACTTCAGCTAGACTGCTACGGGGCACAGGTTGCCGCTCGACTTGATAAGGTTGGGCACCCCAACAAGTATTAAATACAGCTAATTTTACACCTCGCCGCACCAAGACTTGAGCCAATTCAGTGCCATTGAGACTATGCCCCTGGTGAAGCATCAGCAGCCCTCCATCGGGTGCGGGCATTCCATGCCCAGCATAGAAGAAAACATTGTACTGCTGACCCTCTAAGGCGGCAATCAGAGCATCGGGAGTAGGCTGAACTAGGGTATCGACTTGACAACCAGCCGGATTGAGTCGATTGGGAGGATTGAATTGACTGGGGAGGGTATTTGCCAAGATGCCAGCGATGGTAGTGGCTTCGGCTTGAAGATCCAATTCGCGATTGCCACTAATATTTTCACCTAGTACCAGCAGGATTTTAATCGATCTATCTATTCTTTGAGGCGGGAGTGGATCGACATCGCTGGTAGTCCGACTGAATAATACTTGCTGGCTAAGGGCGATAGCAGGCTTCCCAGGCTGCGATTGCAAGATTTCCCAGGGTAAGGGGATAAGGTCGGGATCTCGCACTTCTAGGCGCAATCTCAGTTGTTTCTTTTTACCGATGGCAATGCCATAACTTTGAGCGAAAGCATTGGCGATTTGGCTACTAAATAACCATTGCCAGAGATTCAGCCCCAACTGCTGCATCAACATACTACTATAGCTTTGGGGCTGTCGTTCGGTAACTGAATCTGGGGGTTCTAAATCCAACTGGGGAACGGTTGTATTTTGATGGCAGGGCAAACAGTAGGGTTGGCTCCCAGGGCTAAATAATTCTTGCCAAGCCAGCCAAATCTGAGTGAGTTCGATCGTCCAATTCGAGTTTTCGATAACATAGCCACCAGGATATGGTGCTCTTGTCACCCACACGGCATAGCTACTCGATTCAGTTGCTGTCAAGCGAGCAACCGCCATATTCAAAGAAGGATGTTCGTCCACAATAATCTCAGCTAACTCGGAACTCGATAATGATCTTTTGAAGAAGTGAACTCGATCGTTAATGTCCAGTGTCATTATCGGCGATCGGCTCCCTTGTTGTCATTAAATTTGTGTTCGGGGGAGTGGGAGAGGGGGAGAGGGGGGGAGGGGGAGACTGGGGGACTGGGGGACTAGGGGACTGGGAAATAGATGAGGTTGAAAGATGTGAGTAGAAGACATATCTTAAATCAGCAATACCGAATAAATATCAACCCTCCCCCCGTGGGCCCCGCGGCCCCGGGCCCCCCGGCCCCCCGCCCCCCCCCACCACCACAACCACCAACCCCCAATAAAAAAAAATGTTTTAAAAAACCAAAAACAAAAAAAAAAAAAGGTGTTTGAAAAAAAAAAATTTTTTTTTTTTTTTTTGGTAAAAAAAAAAAAATAT
>JANOPX010000197.1:0-1777 GCA_031422115.1 Chamaesiphon sp. VAR_4_metabat_408
CAAGACCACGCCCCTACACAAGTAATCTGTAGGGGCGTGGTCTTGTGCCCGCCCTGGATTATTGCAGTAATCATATCTCTGCATTAGAAACCCAACATCCCCAGAGCGTTGGGTTATTTCGAGGCGAAAGGCTCCGCCAACGAGGCTCAACCCAACCTACAGATATACATATATTATTAAATCCTCATCCCTTAGTCAGCAAGCTAGAGTACCACCAAACTTGCGACTGAACTAAAACTTGCGACTGAACTAAAACTTCCAGCGAATCTGACTGACAATAGATTGGCTATTAGCACTGCTGCTCCCAGAATCACTATTTTTGATATTACTGAAGCTGTAGCCAAGATCCGCTTCAATCTGGGGAGAGATCTTTACAGTACACTTGGTTTGATAGCCTCCCGCATCAGAATTCTGAGCACTTACAGACTGCCCTCCCACACTAGCCGAGAGCCGACAGCGCAGTACATCTCGAATCACACTACCTTCCCAAGCAATTTCACCCGTGTACACCAAAAAAGCTGAAGGTGCAAAATAACCCTTGTCAGTAGGGTTTTGGTACTTCCAGCTAAATAAGTTACCCGCAATCGAAAATTCACCGAACTTACGCTCGATGCGGCTAAAAGACTGTTCTTCCTGGTTGCTATCGCTATAACTGCCCAATTTTAGGGAGGAAAATAAGGATGTGTCTTTATCTATTTGCCAGAAGATAGACGAGCCATAGCGGAAGGCAGAGATTTGATTGCCGATGGTTTTGGCGTTAAATTTATAAGCTCCCTGTTGAAGATCGGCAGACACTGTTAATCCAGTCGTCAAGGGATAATCTACTTTCAGATTGAAATTCGGGGTGGTAGCACCACTGAATATGTCAACTCCAACTCCCGAACGCACTTTGAGAGCGTTAATTTTGGTCTCCCAGTCTATCCTTAGCGGAATATTCGTGACAGTCTTGACTCCTGGTTGTTCGTAGGTATTATTGCCAGTTGTAAAGAACAATCGATCGCCATTATTTAGCCGCAAAATTGCCGTTGATTCGATCGTCTGATTAATTTGACCCGAATTATTGCGATCGATATGAATGTTTGGTTGTAGTCCCTCTAACACCGCAAAAGGTGCTCCACCAGTACTCAAGATGTTGCCAGAAGCTGGATTGGCGTTAGCTTCAGATGGTTGTGGAGATCGATTTGGCGGTGGTGACGGTGGTATTGGAATATTTTCTTTTGGTGGCGATAACTTTAGATCGGGATTAAAATTATCCGCGCCAGCGATCGTCGGTTGCAATCTAAATCTAATTAATTGTGGGGGGGATTTTCGAGCTAACGAAGTCCGAGCGGCAGGTACTGTAGTAGCTGCCGCTCTGGTTGTTTGGCACAAGAGACAACCAAAAATACTCCCTGCCACTAATATTATTTGCCCAGCAAGATCGCGGTAGCAAACTGTTGAAAGTTTTAGCTTCTGCATCCGATCTAGATTCAATCCTCACTGACGGAGATTTAAACTTTAGTTGTAAATTGCAACTAACTAGATCTAAGATGCCCTAAAAATTCACTTTAATTGTCATCAACATCCTGAGAGGCTGTTTGAAAAGTTATTTTTAATACGAATACCCTAGAAGACCCCCCCAACCCCCCCTTGCCAAGCAGGGCTGATCTATCGGGGAGAGAAAAATGATAATGGAGAAAGTTCTCGATCGAGGGTAGTACCAATGAGCCTAATACATCACCTTCAACAAGTTTCTGATTATCGGACTAAACCACATTACCCATTGTGGGTAGTGATG
>JANOPX010000198.1:0-16739 GCA_031422115.1 Chamaesiphon sp. VAR_4_metabat_408
CGTTGGCTTTGAGAGGTTGGAGACGTTGGGAGAATTGCATGGGAGTGGGGAGTGGGGAGTGGGGGAGGGGGACTGGGGGACTGGGGGACTGGGGGACGGGGGGACGGGGGGACTGGGGGACGGGGGGACGGATGATAGATCTCGATCCTTTTACTCTTCTACCCTCTCACCCTACCACCCTCCTACCCTACCACCCTCCTACCCTCCCACCCCTTAGAGATTACTATCGAGCATCGTAATCAATTTAGCCTTACTAATGGCACCTTCCCAGGAGTGGAGTAGCTCGTCACCTTTGAATAAGCGGATAGCGGGAACGCCTTCTACCTTATAGGCTTTGACAGTTGCGGGGTTGGGATCTATTTCCATTTTGACTACCTTGACTCGATCGCCATAATTGGTAGCAATCCAGTCCATCGAGGGCGAAACCAACCGACAAGGGCCACACCATGCCGCCCATAAGTATACTAATACTGGCAGATCCGCTTGTAAAACTTCCGATTCAAATTGTGCGTCGTTGATGACTGTAACGCTACTCACTTTGATAAACTCCTAAAAATTGCGGAAATATATTGTAGAGCTAAATATAGCGCGATCGAACATCCATGCGATCGATTTGTGACTTTCCACACATATCTGGGTAGTTAATTTTCATTGCGATTGAGCCAAATAGCCTTCAAGCTAGCGTTACTAGCACCAATAAAATCATCATCCCAACTATCGCCGATATGCCATGCTGACTCAGCCGAACATGAGTATTTGCTCAAAGCTGCGGTAAAGATTTCCGGTTGAGGTTTTGCCGCGCCAACCTCTGTAGAGATAGTGACAGTCGAGAAATATCGATCGAGTCCCAATACCTCCAAAACAGTATACAACCGCGAATCAAAATTCGACAATACACCCAACTTCACATCCGCATCTTGCCATCGAATCAACGCGGGGATAGTATCTGGATAAATTTCCCAAGCTGCGACGGTAGCAAAATACCC
The DNA here is from genome assembly GCA_031422115.1 of Chamaesiphon sp. VAR_4_metabat_408. Lineage (GTDB taxonomy): Bacteria > Cyanobacteriota > Cyanobacteriia > Cyanobacteriales > Chamaesiphonaceae > Chamaesiphon. The sequence continues at coordinate 987 of JANOPX010000198.1, forward strand.
ATACAACTCCCGAAAAAAAGCATCAAAATCGCCAAATTTATCCCACACACCCGCCGCCGTAAAAGTTTGACGATTGATTTCTCGCCACCACTGATACTCATAGTCGGGGATATCGGCGATCGACACATCCGGGAAAACACAGGGATGAGCATGTTTAAACGCCGCATAAAAATGTCGATTTAACACCTCCGGCTCACAACTTACCCCATACCTATCCGCCACCTCGCTATATATCCCCCCCACACTACCCCGCACACCAAATAAAGTACCCACCGCATCCAAAAAAATAACTTCAGGGAGAGGTAGCGAAAATGAAATATCTAACAGAGTTGGCGATCGATCTTGCATTTTGGATTTTGGATTTTGGATTTTGGATTTTGAAAGGTGAAATCATAAAATATGTGAATGAAAGTGTCGCTAGACGCTTCTCAGCCTATATTTTTCACCAAGCAGGATTGACCTTTGATTACCAAGAGGCTTGACTACTCAAAATTCTCGATTGTCGTCTCCATCAATAGAGAGACTTGAAACCTCTTTTGAATTTTAATCCAAAATCCAAAATCCAAAATCCAAAATCCAAAATCCAAAATCCAGAGTTTCGGTTAAACTAGAGACTAGACAGAGCTATTAGGAGCAAATATGATTCAACGTCGTTCGCATACCCACTTTGACTCGATCCAGATTGCTTATCGAGCCGAAGAACTGATTGGGGCAGCTTCTAATCGCTACAAAATTACTGTTCAAGTAGCCAACCGTGCGAAAAAACGCCATCGTTACGAAGCCGACAACATTGACGATCCTAGCATCAAACCAGTCATGCGTGCCATCATCGAGATGTCCGACGAACTCACCCAACCAGAAATCTTAGGCGACTAAATCCTAATCCTCTCCAAAACACAGTTGTTCCCTTCGACTACGCTCAGGGAACAACTGTGAAACCCATCTGACTTAACCACTCCATGCTCGAAAAAGTCCTCAAATCTGGCACTGGTTGGAGAATTGGCTGGAATCCAACCAACCCACACCCAGGTTTAGTCGGTGCTGATGACTGGGCATTTGAAGTCACATCTGCCGAACTCGAAGATTTTTGTCGGTTACTAGGGCAACTAGTCGATAATATGCGATCGATCCAATCCGAGCTAATGGAAGAAGAAAACATCGCCTGTGAAGCGGAAACAAGCCTCCTGTGGATGCAGGTATCGGGATTACCGACTCTTTACAACCTTCGGTTAATTCTCAGCACTGGACGCGGTTGTGAAGGCAATTGGACGGCTGAGGCAGTTCCAGATTTAGTTGCCGCTACCAGTAATTTAAAATTCTTTTGAGTCTAGGGTTGTAAAACCGATCGAAACTTGCTATGATAATAAGCTGTGTCGGGACGTAGCGCAGCTTGGTAGCGCACTACTTTGGGGTAGTAGGGGTCGGAGGTTCAAATCCTCTCGTTCCGATTAAAGGAAAAACAGTACTAGAAAAGGGTTTCGGCAAGGTCTATCGACTTTGTTGGAACTCTTTTCGTTTGTCTTATTGACAATGAAAGCGTGGTTAGGTGTAGCGACCTCCCAGTTGAAGATCTCACTATCACCCGCAAGATATTAACCAATGAGAAGAATCTAGTCGAGTTGGGTCTAGGCAAGCCAGGGGAACGGGTGAGTTATTGGTACAAAAGGCTCGCTCGATATCACTCCAAGACGGGTAAACCTCTAAAACCATGTCCGAACGCGAAGCTCGCCACCAAGGCGGTCGAGACTAACAGCGGGGAATATTGGTCTGATTATTATGTGACTGAACTAGACGAGGTTTATCGATCGATCCTTGGCATTGAGTACGGTGTCAATAAAGCTATATCCACAACAAAACACCCACCCTGGACTAATTGGATCTACCAAAATGTGTCTAAGGTGCTGTGATACTATGCTATCGAACTAATTACGGTACAAACTTGGGGGGCTAGTCGATCGATTAACTAACTAACTGACTATCGGATTAGTTGATTTGATTGTACTCTTACTGTCATCTAGTTTTGAAGTGATGATTAAGGGTAGTTTGGCATAGAGGGTTACTTAGGCTCTTCAAGGCACCACCCATTCGCGACAGAATGCTAAAAGCTTCGGCATTCCACGAATCTTTGTGGCATAATTGGGTACGTTAAAGATGTGCTGACTGCCTAACACATCTTTAAATTGAGGGAATAACTGATGAAAGACCGAACAACCACAATGTTACTTTGCTTGTTTCTTGGCGGTCTTGGAATTCATAAATTTTATCTTGGCAAGAAGAATGACGGCATAATATATTTAGTTTTCTTTTGGACATATATCCCAGCAATCGTGGCTTTTTTTGAGTTCTTTGGTTTCTGCTTTATGTCCGATTGGGAATTTAATAGTAAATTCAACAATGGTCGTAGTAGTGAAATTGAGTCAGCATCATCCTATTGGCTATCTCGCATAACCTCGATCGTCAAAGAATTCTTCTCTCAAACAGAAGTTAAAGTCAGAAGTAATATAATTAAAAATAAATTAGATATCAATAATTGCTCTACAAACGATCTAGTGCATATTGCTGGCTTATTACCTAATCATGCCGAGAATATAGCCTTAATCAGATCTGAAGGATATCAATTCCTTGGGCTAGAAGATTTAACAGAACTTGCAGATATACCTGATAATTTTTGTCGAAAAATTGAGCCTTTTATCTCATTTTATTATTATGAAAAATCTGGAGATTTTTATCCTACTAATTGGCAACAATTAAATAGCTTATCAATGTCAGAATTAATTGAAATGGAACTCGATCGCGATGTTGCTATGAAGATCTGTGATGAACGCCACCAAAATGGCGAATATAGAGCTTTAGTTGAGGTGAAACGTCGTACTGGATTACCAATTAGTGCATACAAACGTATAATTAACGGATCGGATAGAAATTAAATTTGGTGCAGAATTAAGACATCCGGTTAAGAGTGACTTCATCAGAAATACAAAGTCAACAATAGTGACTTCAGTACCTGTTACATTAGCAAAAAATCTAAATACTACTGACGTAATATTAATCGAGTATGTTTTTACTTTGCTTATTTATAACTTCAAATGCTAATTCTTTAAATTGCTCTTTTACATTCATAATTCTTTAAATATTTGACTTGTTTAGTCTAAACTCCAGTTGCACTAATTACCCTGTTTAAAACTTCTCTACCTTCACTAATCACCCGCACTCTAATATATTCTGGATCGCTTGGTTTCCATATCACTTCGTATTTAGTGCCTTTATTGTCCCATGTGTAAATTTGACGTAAGTTGCTACCTGAATTCTTAGCACCCCGCTTAATATCAATACCATTATCACCAAGAGATCCACTATAACTATAGTATTGTGACTGTCTAACATTACTGTTTTTTCCGCCCGTTACAATTGGACTAACTACTACGGTTAAGTTACCATCACTATATACCCCTGCAACTCCAGCATTTGCTCTTTCTGTTCTTTCTCTAATACTGTCAGCTAAAGCCGTATTTTCTACAGATAATGTCATACCTAATCCGATAACTACAGTCGATATTAAATTAATTAATTAATTTTATTAGAAAGATTCTCTAAAATCGGGTAATGTGCTTACTCCCCCTCAAAATCTAGACGGCGCACACACATCATCATGCTGTCTATCCGTCGCTAGTTTTTAACAAAGATTGGAGCTATACCTTTATTCATATACAGTTATGATTCATCAGGACAAAACCATAATTATTATTCAGATCGCTAACCGAGTAAATTAGATAGTACATCAGTCGCCTTACCCTGGTGCTGGTGGCGATTGTCATTGTAATAGATGGGCGTAATTAAATATAAGATATCGTGGACAGCGACCAGCCAGAGAATATGTCAAAATGAAATTATCCAACTCCCACGGATAGAAGTCTATGTCACCCATCAAACAACAACTCTTAGCCGCCATCGAAGCCGCCCCTGATGAAGTGCTAGCGCAAACCCTACGCTTCCTCACTAGTCTCTCCACCTCAACAGACAAACCCGCTACCAAAACCAGCAAACTCGATCGATTCTCAGAATTCTTACAAGCTGAAGGATTCTACGAAGACGAATACATCCAGGAATGTATGGCTGAGATCGCAAATAAATGATTATAGCCGTCATTGATTCCTGCATAATTTTCGGGATGCCTTTGTGTGACACTATGCTCAGAGCCGCAGAAGCAAATCTATATCAAATAGTCCTCTCTCAAAAAATAGTAGAAGATGCCACCCGAAATATGGTGCTCAAGGGTAGATTGAAACCAGAGAAAGAAGCATACTATCAACAACAAATTCAAAATGCTTTCCCTGTCAACTTTTTTGATGCCCCATTAGCAATTGTTGCAGTGCGGATGCCAGACGATCGACATTCTAGACTAAAGGAGTTAGCAGCGAGTCAAGGTGTCAGCGTCAATAAAATGATTGAAGAGCTGACTACAGTAGCTTTAGTTGAGTTTGACACCCATAATCGATTCAAGGCGAGAGCAGCCAGAGGATCGGCGGCTAGAGGGTTGGAGATACTCGATGAACTAGATCGACTAGAATCGAAATAGCCCCCACCAGTGAAGGCGAGGGCTAGATCGACCACCCTTCGGGGTGCGCTTGCGCGTTCGAGGGACTGTTATCAGCAGCGCGATCGATGTAAAAAAAAACTCACTTACTGAATATTATGACAGCAGCAACAGACATAGACATCAGAGAGATAAAAGATTTAATCCAAGCTCTGGACAAAAAGATCGATGGTTTAGACAAGAAGGTAGAGGTGGGTTTTACCAAGCTAGAAGGACAGATTAATACTGTTGAAGCCAAGCTAGAGGGCAAGATCGACAAACTGGACGAACGGACTAAATTAGGATTTTGGGGCTTCATCTTCAGGGGTACTGCGTTAGCGGCACTGGCGGCAATGACTGCGATCTTTGTTAAGTACCTATTCCCGATACTACCGACAGAATTACCAAAGCTTTAAAACTGACCCCGAAACCACTTTTTACCCTGTTTTTTACCCTGCTCACTTATTGAGAATGCCCCAACCGTTTACTAGCCAAGCAGTCTAGAGACTGTGCTTACTACTTTGGGGTAGTAGGGGTCGGAGGTTCAAATCCTCTCGTTCCGATTGATGGAAAAACAGTACACTTAAAGGATTTCGGCGAAGTTATTAGACTTTGTTGAAATCCTTTTCGTTTGGCTGTTGAATGATGGTATCGATCGAACTTAGGGTAAACTTAGGATATACACAAAAAACAGGTTATGGCAAACATTATTAATCGCTGGGGGAATAGCTTAGGTGTGAGAATACCCCTTCCAGTTGCGAATGAACTGGGATTCACGATCGGCACCGTAGTAGAAATCACGATCGAGGATGGTAAAGCGGTTATCTCCCCCATCAGAAAGAAGTACACCCTAGATGAACTACTCGAAGGCGTAACGCCCGATCTAATTGATGGTGAATACGATTGGGGTCAACCAGTCGGAAATGAAGCATGGTGAGTCAATACATCCCCTCGCGGGGCGATATCGTCAAACTGAACTTTGACCCAACACTGGGCAGGGAGCAAGCCGGATATCGACCCGCGTTAATAGTCACTACCAAAGAATTTAACCAAGTTACCAGATTAGCTTTGGCTTGTCCCATCACCAGCAAGATTAAGGGGTTTAACTTGGAAGTAGTTCTACCCGATGGTTTAATTACTAGTGGTGCTGTACTGGCATTCCAAGTTAAAACGATCGATTGGCTAGAACGTCAGGTAAAGTACATAGAATCCTTGCCGGACGAAACGATCGAGGAAGTGATTTCTAAGTTGCAAGTACTACTAAGTTAAAATCGAACTAGTTAATTAATTACATTACCCAAATCAACTCCCTGTTATTTTTTGGTCGTCCAAACAGTACTGAACATCATTAACATCGCACCGATCGCAATGAGTATCGCTAGTCCACCAACAATAGCACTAAGAACTGAGTCGTCAAGGGTCATGGGATTATGGGGTTAAATATTATGATTTTCTGTTTGCGAAAGACGGCGAATATTGAGCACATCAGTCATCTGTTTGATCTGAGCAAAACAGCGTTCTAATTGCGTTTTATGACCGATTTCGATCGAGAGGTTGATAATGGCGGGTTTCCCATAGGGAGCGATCACATTAGCCGATCGCACGTTGATTTTATTATCGCTCAATCGGGACAGGACATCCTTGAGCATTCCCACTCGATCGAGTACTTCCAACTGGACGCTAATCGGGTAAGTGCGGGGTTTGCCATTCGCCGCCTGACTCGCGTTGCTATTCCAACTGATGGGTAATAATCGATTCCCGTCGATCTGCTCGACATTGATACAACCTTGACGGTGAACCGAAATCCCACTATTGCGGGTGACTACGCCGATAATTGATTCGCCGGGAATGGGATTGCAACAACCTGCAAGATGATGCAATAAGCCTTCAATCCCCAAAATTGGGTAATCGCTATTTAGCGATGTAGTCGGTTTTGGTGCGGTGGTTGGCGGTAATTCGGGGGTGGGGGTTTGTCGATCTTTGACGATTTCGCGGAGACGGTTGACGACCATCTTTTGGGTAATCTCGCCATAACCCAAACCTGCGAGTAAATCCTCCACAGAGACGTAGTTGCAGCGTTGGGCGACAGATTGCATCGGTTCGGACTTTAGGAGGGCTTCTAGGCCATTTTTGCCCAGCTCTCGTTCGAGTAATTCCCGCCCTCTGGTGACATTTTCATCGCGGTTCGATCGCTTGTACCATTGCACGATCCGATTTTTCGCACCGGGACTAACGACAAAGTTGAGCCAGTCAAGGCTGGGATGGCTATTTTCGCGGGTGATGATTTCGACGATATCACCATTTTGGAGCGGCTTGGACAGGGGGACGATGCGTTCGTTGACTTTTGCCCCCGAACAATGATTACCCACTTCGGTGTGAATGCGGTAGGCAAAATCTATGGCGGTGGAGCCTTGGCGGAGGGATACGACTTCGCCTTTGGGGGTGAATACATATACGTCGCGCTCGACGAGGTGATCTTTGAGATGATCGTCAAATTCGATCGCATCTTTGACATCACTTTGCCATTCTAGTAGTTGTCGCAACCAGGCAAATTTTTCATCGACTTCGGTACGTCGATTGGTAGTTGGTTGTCCGGTTTCCGATTTACCCTGTTCGGCTTTAGCTGCTTCTTTGTATTTCCAATGAGCGGCAATCCCATATTCGGCGACATGGTGCATTTCCAATGTCCGAATTTGTACTTCTAGGGGCGTTCCAGTAAAACCGAATACGGTGGTATGTAGCGACTGATACCGATTGCTCTTGGGTAAGCCGATATAGTCTTTGAATCTACCCGGAATTGGTTTAAATTCATCATGGATTTCTGCTAGGGCTAAATAACAGTCTCGATCGGAGTCTACGATAATTCTAATCGCAGTTAAGTCATAAATCTCACTAAACTCTTTCTTCTGATTTCGCATCTTTTGATAGATACTATACAGATGTTTTGGTCTACCACTCACATCGACATAACCGATATTCGATGCTTTGAGACGGTGACGAATCATCTCGGTGACATTAGCAATTCTACCTTCTCTAGCAGTCCGCTTGTCGGCAACTAAGTCTTGAATCCGTTGGTAGTCTTCAGCTTCAATATACTTGAATGCTAGGTCTTCTAGTTCCCATTTGATCCGTGCCAAGCCTAGTCTATCTGCTAGTGGAGCAAAAATATCGCGGGTTTCATGGGCGATCGCTTGCTGTCGATCGATTCGTAAATGATCCAAAGTCCGCATGTTGTGCAATCTGTCTGCCAGCTTGACTACAATCACCCGAATATCCTGAGCCATAGCTACAAACATCCGCCGAAAATTCTCAGCTTGCTGCTCTTTCTTGCTAGAAAATTCAAACTTGGATAACTTCGTCACCCCTTCAACCAAATGAGCTGTTTCTTGCCCAAATCTCTCGCCAATCTCGGCAATTTCAACATGGGTATCTTCCACCACATCATGCAAAAATCCCGCCGCAATCATCGTCGCTCCACCACCCAATTCTCGCAACAATCCGGCTACGGCGATCGGATGACAGATATAAGGCTCTCCAGACTTTCGCATTTGTTCGCCGTGCAAATCGTAGGCAAATTGAAATGCACCCCTAATTAATTTGGCATCTAGATCGATCGAACCATCGGGATTTGGTTGTGCATCTAGGCAATTTTGCAACCAAGCAGGGATGTCACAATTGTATGTTGAGATCGGTGTCGATCCGGTGTCTGCGAGCGAAGCAATTGCAACTAGAGGATCTGAAGCTGGGATAGATGTAGAGCTAGTCATGGCTGGGGAAGATAGGGTAGATCTCGATTGACAGCGATCTGTAAATAATAATAATTTGTCGAACGGCTTGCCGTCTAAAGCCAGCAATCGCGAGCTTACTACTCACGGTAATGAGGCAGTTTGGTTAATCTCTGTCAATAAGTAGAACTTCGTTCTATTAGATTGGGTGGGAATCGATTTAGGATGCAGGCTAAACCAATAATTTGAGAATACAGATTGTACACATTCAGAGATCCTAGAATGCGTACAAAAGCACCTAAATTTGGACTTAGATTCCAAAGGTGTGCTTGTTAGCTTAATATAAAATTGTAAAATTATTTACATAACATTCTAATATAACTAAATTATTTATGTTGTCAACTGAGCAAATCTCGATCTGGCAACGATTGTTGACAATCCTCTCCAACCTGCCAACAGACTCGATTCCTGACTTGAAACTCGCTCTCCGTCAAGCGACTGAATTATTTGAAGGTCAGATCCTCACTCAAAATATTGAGGATATCCAACCGCCGAATGCTGGCAAAATGCGATCGTATCTCACCGAAAGTCACCGCCTCTTGCGCTTGCTCCCATTGGATGTGATGTTTGTGGAAGTATCTCGCAATCCAACTACCACCCTAGAACGCCGTCAAGCCTATCAAGACAGACTAGAACTGCTAATTCGGTACGTTGAGGCGGTGATGTCGATTTGATGCAGCTAACCCCGATTTTAGCCCCCTCAATGCAATATCTCTAGGTCGAAGATCGGCTAGACCTGCTATAGTACCAAAAAAAGATAACCCGATTTTTTATAACTGATAACTCAAGATGCAGTGCCCTAAATGTAAGTCCGACCTGGTTAATGGGATTCTGAGCGATAGGCTTTTGACCAAACATTGCCGAGAGTGTGAAGGTGAGTGGATTTCTGGTACGAATTATCACACATGGAGAAGCGAGCGTACGGATACGGCGATCGATCCCGATTTGCTGGTGAAAAATCATGATTTCCCCCATACTGCTAGTTCTGTTGATTGGAAGACAGCACCTTGTCCAGAATGTGGCCGAATCATGTCGCGAGCAAAAATCGCCCTCAAAAATGCTTTTTATATCGAGCATTGTCTCTCATGCAGTGGGATTTGGTGCGACGCAGGGGAATGGGAAGTCCTGGAGCAACTCAATTTACATACGAATATTCCTCAACTTTTCTCGAATACTTGGCAAGCAGAAGTTCGTGCTAGTCATCTCAATGAACTCGAACGCAACGCGATAATTGATAAGATCGGTGTCGAGATGGCAGAACGAGTTTTCGATCTGGCTGAAGTGCTATCAAAACATCCTAATGGTGATTTTGCGGCAGCTTATCTCATGCGAAGCCTCGAACACAAGACAAAAGGCAATCCCTATTCAGGGAGTAAGCCGTCACAACTTCGAGGATAATCTCGTCAATAAATAAATTCTCAACTTTTGAACGAGTCGAGAATTTTTTTTTCAGACTATGTTATCCGGTTCAATTAGGACTCGATCGGTATTGGGTAGTATACTTAGAATTGAGAATTAAATAACATCTGAACGTTGGGTTGACCCTCTACACCCAATTTTCAAACGTGTATATTATTTAATCTTCGTTCATTAGGTTGATTTGCTTATGTCTTTAGGTCAATGGCTGGGTTTGGTTGTATTAGTAGTATCTCTATATATATTGTGGCAAATACAGCAAGTATTGCTCCTTATTTTTGGGGCGATAGTTTTGGCAACAGGTCTAAATTTATTAACAAAAAAAATCCAAGCTAAACTTAAATGGCAGCGGGGAAAAAGTTTGATGCTTGCACTGCTGATTTTTGTGGGAGTCTTAGCCGGACTTTTCATCACGATCGTTCCACCATTTATCATCCAGTTTCAGGAACTAACTACTACCAAACTTCCAGAAATTTTGAAGTCAGCAGATACATGGCAGGCTAATCTTGAGGCTTACTTACCCGCGCCATTACGTCCATACATACCAGATTTACAGGATCTCGACCGCCAAATTCAACCGCTATTAAAAAATATGGCGGGACGTTCTTTGGCGATATTTTCCAATTCTCTTGTCGGGATTCTCAATTTGCTATTTGTCACGATCCTGTCGATTATGTTGCTAATCCAACCACAAGCTTATCGCCAGGTATTTATTTCTCTATTTCCCAGCTTTTATCGTCAGCGAATTGATGGCATTTTATCAGAGTGTGAATCATCTTTGGGTAAGTGGATTGCTGGCGCACTGCTGAGTATGTTTGTTGTCGCGTTTCTCAGTGCGATCGGTTTATTTTTTCTGGGTATTCCCCTCGTAATAGCCCAATCTATTTTAGCTGGATTGCTCAATTTTGTTCCCAATATTGGGCCGACACTCAGTGTAGTTATCCCAATGGCGATCGCCCTTATGGATGAACCTTGGAAAGCAGTTGCTATTTTTATTATTTATATATTGATTCAACAATTTGAAACTAATCTTTTGACCCCATATATTATGGCAAAACAGGTATCGTTACTACCTGCTATTACCCTGACTGCTCAGGTCGTTTTCACAACCTTTTTTGGATTCTTGGGCTTATTACTGGCTCTACCATTGACTGTAGTTGGTAAAGTCTGGCTCGAACGGATCTTGGTTGAAGATGTTCTGGATAAATGGCGGGATAAGGTGTGAGGGGTGGGAGGGTAGGAGGGTGGTAGGGTGGTAGGGTGGTAGGGTAGGAGGGTAGGAGGGTAGGAGGGTAGGAGGGTAGTAAGGTAGTAGGGTAGTAGGCTGGTTAATTTTCTCGTCTCCCAGTCTCCCAGTCTCCCAGTCTCCCAGTCTCCCAGTCTCCCAGTCTCCCAGTCTCCCAGTCTCCCAGTCTCCCCCTCTCCCAGTCTCCCCCTCCCCCTGCTATGCTGAAACTAAACCCCGATCGATAATTTGACCGCGACTATCGATGCCAGTGAGTAAAATCTGGTCTTGGTATACTTCGACAATCCCAAAACTGTGAGTACTTTTGGCGAACGCCGTCCAACTTTGAGAAGTAACTGGGTATAAACCAGCACCACCACCGCCGCAGACGAGATAGGTGGTCCCATCGATCGGATTCGATCGTTGATAATTGTGGTCGTGACCGTTGATAAATAGTTTGACGTTATGCTTTTTCAAGATTGGTGTGATATCTTGCACCATGACCGAATTGACTCCGTAGACACCAGCAGAATAGACATTGTGATGTCCGTAGACAATATTCCACTTAGCTTTACTAGCTGCCAATTCTCGATCGAGCCAAGCTAACTGGGCATTTCGATCTGGATCGTTGGGATTGGTGAGGGAACTAGTTTCTAGGGCAAAGAAGCGGACATCACCATCAGTCCGACTGTAATAACGCCTGCCCTCCATGTTAAATTCAGGATAACTCACTTGTGGATTCTGCTTGGTATTGTCTGGATTTTTTTTATCCGCACGCACATCATGGTTGCCCAAAGTAGCATAAAATTTCACCCCTCGATCGCGCAAATCTTTGTAGGGGAGCGCAAACACCGAACTAATCTTGCTAAATTCCCCATTGGTATAAATATTATCTCCAGCCATGAGAATCGACTTAAATGGATGTTTCTCATGGTATTTTGCCATAGATCGACCCACCGCATACTGATTCACGCTCCCAGTACCAGTATCCGCCGTCACCGCAAATCTCAGCAGTAGTTTCGATTTGGGCATCGGTACTGCTGACACAGGATCGCTATCGAAACTGTCAGAGAGCAATTTTCCAGCCCCCGCTAGCCCCAAACCACTCAAGCCAGATAAAATAAGGAATTGACGGCGATTAGTACTCATAAGTTTTGGTAATTTCTAATTAGCTTACTTAGCAAAGATGATAAATTAATTTCAAGACAGTTGGGAGTGAGGAGTTGGGAGTTGGGAGAGGCAGGACTGGAGGAGTACAAAAGTATTTGCACTCCCAACTCCCCACTCCCAACTCCCAACTCCCCACTCCCAACTCCCCACTCCCAACTCCCCACTCCCATGACAACACCCCAATCGAGGACAGGCAAACTGATACAAGGATTGTTTGGGCGGTTTGGCAAGCAGAACCCCGAAGTAGTCTCCACTCCCACCAGACAGCGCAAAATGCGCGGTGAGGAGTTTCCTTTCACTGGCTCGACGGGAGTAGATGAGGAAGAGACGAATTGGGATGATGAAGAGGTATTGGATAACAATCGAACGACTTTCTACCCCGAACCGATTGTACCCGCTGAACCACTGCCACCGATCGCTAGCAGCCCAGATCTAGAAAATTGGGATGAGGCTCTACCCGCAGCAACTGTGACAAATAGCCCCACTCAACAGACACGCCGCAGCAAAAATCCGGTGACTACTGGAGCTGAAGATCCTTGGGGTGACGATCTTCCTAATGTGACATTTCCCACTGTGGAAAATCCCAATTTTCAGCCCTCTCCACCAAGTCAAATCAATCGCGCCATCGGCTTCTGGTCGGCGATTCTCCGCCAGTTTCGCCGCATTTTACCAGTTCCAGTCCGCCAACTCTCCGATCCCATCCTCACGGCGATTTTTGTGGTGGTACTGACGATCGGCATCTGGTTTGTCGATGGCTTTTTTGCTACCCATCAAAATCCTCAAGTTGCAGCTACGCCGATAACAGCTCCCCAAATCGGCCCCGAACAAGCCTTGATTGAGTCGATCGAGACCCAATTGAGCGATATTACTAGTCAGTACCCAGATGATATCATTGGTGCCTTACAGGTCGATTCTGCCCGCGTTGGCGTAGCCTCTCCTCTGGAGAATCGACTCATCGTCAAGCTCAATCCTGTCTGGTATCTGATTGACAACGAACGACAAGATAGCATTACCGATCGGATGTGGCTCCAAGCCAGAGCAAATCATTTTACCAAGCTCGAACTCCAAAATGCTGAGGGCGAATCTGTCGCTCGCAATCCCGTTGTCGGCAAGCATATGATAATCTTGCAACGCCGACAGAGTTATTAGATAAGCATCAATTCCCGTGATTTTAGCTAACTGTCATCAGGGGAATTGATGCAGATAGAGCATTCCAAACCTCCGCTAATCGCTGGAAGCCAATTGATTCATAGCCAGTAGCCTCATACCTTTGTACCATTTGTTCCTTGATACCGAGCTTGGTGGCTAGCTCCTTTTGAGTCATACCCAAGCTAATCCGTTTTTGAATTAAGACCTTGGGTAGATCTTCAATCGAACCCATTGTAATTTCAACCTTCCCCGCTTTGAGATCGTCATATGCTTGGATTTCTATCTGCATTCGATCGATCTGCGTCTGAAAGCTGTTTTGCATCCCGGCTAGTTGGCTGGGGGGGATATTTGGTTGTTCTAGCAACTTATCAATAACTTGTTGCAGCTTATCGATCTCACCTTTCGTGACTTTATATTGGTGTTCGTTTTGAATCATGATTGATTACCTCGTTATATCAAAATTTCTAAGATCGATCTCAACGATGCCGATTGTTTTACCATCGCGATTTTTCTGCAAAAATCCCTGAAATGCCGACATGAAATCCATCCGTAGCTCACAGCCAAAGCGGGCATGTTGTTCGTCAATATCTTGAAAAACCGGATCTAGCGCACTGAGATCGATACTCATCCCATCAAAACAACCATCGATATCATTTGGTCGTTCCTTATTGGTGATAAAACTACCGCCGATGTAGATCGTCTGACAACCAGATCGAACTAGTAGTTTGAGGGCAAACATCAAGCCAGATAAGAGGTTAGCACGCCGAGAGTTATACCCATATTGCTCCCAAAAATCTGCCCAACTCATTGCCCAAATTCCAGGTGCTAGGTAGCCGCTCTCTGTAAATGGGGGCATTCATTTGGTTCTCCATCGAACTTAACAACAAAGTTGCACTATCTGCAATATTAACACAACTTTTTAATTGGAGTAAGCTTAACACAACTTTTTTATTCTATTATTTTCACAGGTCGATTCTGCCCGCGTTGGCGTAGCCTCTCCTCTGGAGAATCGACTCATCGTCAAGCTCAATCCTGTCTGGTACCCGATTGACAACGAACGACAAGATAGCATTACCGATCGGATGTGGCTCCAAGCCAGAGCAAATCATTTTACCAAGCTCGAACTCCAGAATGCTGAGGGCGAATCTGTCGCTCGCAATCCCGTTGTCGGTAAGCAGATGATAATTTTGCAACGCCGACAGAGTTATTAGCAAAGCATCAATTCCCCTGATTTTAGCTAACTGTCATCAGCGGAATTGATGCAGATAGAGCATTCCAAACCTCCGCTAATCGCTGGAAGCCGTTGACGTAGCCTCTCATTCTGAGAATCGATTCATAGCCAGTAGCCTCATATCTTTGTACCATTTGTTCCTTGATACCTAGCTTGGTGGCTAGCTCCTTTTGAGTCATCCCCCAGCTAATCCGTTTTTGAATTAAGACCTTGGGTAAATCTTCGATTCGGCAGAGCCGACGCTACAAAGGACGAACCCATTGTAATTTCAACCTTCCCCGCTTTGAGATCGTCATATGCTTGGATTTCTATCTGCATTCGTTCAGCTTCGCGTCTTCTCAGAACGAGACGCGAAGCTGAACGGTACGAGAATCGATCTGCGTCTGAAAGCTGTTTTGCATCCCTGCTAGTTGGCTGGGGGGGATATTTGGTTGTTCTAGCAACTTATCAATAACTTGTTGCAGTTTATCGATCTCACCTTTAGTTACTTTATATTGGTGTTCGTTTTGGATCTTGACTAATTACCTCGTTATATCAAAACTTCTGAGAGGCTGTTTGAAAAGTATAATTTATTGTTCCTCAACCCTATAAGATCCCCCCCAGCCCCCCGCATCCTCGGCTATGCGTTACCCACAGATCTTACATGCCATACGAATTGCGGTTTCCACAGGTAGGGGCACGATACACCTCTGTAGGGGCACGATACACCTCTGTAGGGGCACGATGCACCTCTGTAGGGGCACGATGCACCTCTGTAGGGGCACGATACACCTCTGTAGGGGCACGATACACCTCTGTAGGGGCACGATACACCTCTGTAGGGGCTAGGGTGTATCGTGCCCCTACCTGTGGAAACCGGATCGCTCAAACCTTTGCAAAATCGTCATGTACTTGAGATGAAATTCATGTATTTGACGATGATCTCTCTGCTTAGGCAGGCGCTCCGCGTTCCCGCGAGCCTGCGCTTTGCGCTTACGACGCGGCTACGCCAACGCCAAATCTGTGGGTAACGCATAGTAGGGGCACGATACACCCTAGCCCCTACCTGTGGGAGCCGGATCCGATCCCCCCCTTTTTAAGCTATGCGTTACCCACAGATCATAAATACGTTGTGGGTAGCGGGTTGGGCGGGGTTTTTAGTTTGAAGGAAATGTACAAACACTCCCACCCCAACCCCCACAAAAACAAGGGAGATAGGGACGGG
>JANOPX010000199.1:0-11092 GCA_031422115.1 Chamaesiphon sp. VAR_4_metabat_408
CCAAGACAATTGCATCTTTAGTCAGACTAGGCTGCCTGAGCGAATGCGATCATTGTGATAATCCTGTCATCATTTCTGCTCCATTAACTGGGTAAAAGCTACTTTTGCAGCAGCTTGTTCGGCGGCTTTCTTTGATTGTCCAGTACCTGTGCCCAATTGTCGATCGCGAAACCAGACTTCGGCGATAAAGCGTTGAAACCTGTCGAGTTTAAGTGGATCTTCATGGACGCGATATTCTGGCAGCGCTTTATAGTGTGCTTGCGTCCATTCTTGAAGTGCATCCTTATAGTTTTGACGAGCGGGATCTTCGAGAATCTCAGTTGCTAACTTATGAAAATGTGGATCTAACCACGGACGAACTAGAGTGAGATTATTTGTAGTCAGATACAGCGCACCCAGCACTGATTCAAAAGCATCCGCCAGCCGGGAAACTCGCCCCGAAGGATCGCCGACTGCCGAAGCAGCTAAAGCCAGATAGCGATCGAATCCGTAACTGTCAGCTAATTGTGCCAAAATGCGATCGCTCACTAGTACCTTCCGAATCGCCGAAAAATCACCTACAGACTTTTCGGGATAAGTTTCCCACAAAAACTCAGAAGCAGCTAGCCGCACAACTGAATCACCGATAAACTCCAACTGCTCATAGTTGGGTGTGCCCATCGTCGGATGCGTTAAAGCGATATCCAATAGCTTCCAATCGATCTGAGTATCTTCAGGCAATCCCAAGCGACTTATCAACTTCACTAACTCTTGCTGTCGGCGCGGGTACATCGGTAATTTTATATGTTCAAAAAATGGAGAGCGGCGCAATCTGGGCGGGTGTCCCGCCCATACAACTGCGTCAAGACAAAGAGTTGGACGTAAGCCGGGTTCTGTTATCTCTTGCGAGACGGCGGTTATCTATCTGGGTGGCTTGTTGCCAAGTACCTCAAGCGGATCTAAAACGGGACTGGTAAAAGACCAACCATAGCCCCTGCCTTGCTTCCAACTGGGGTTTACCGAGCCAGTACCTCTCGATACTGCTGGTGCGCTCTTACCGCACCTTTGCACCCTTACTGGGTTGGGAGTTGGGAGTTGGGAGTTGGGAGTTGGGCATTTCTACCACTCCCAACTCCCCACTGTCTTGAAAAGGTGCTTCACTTGGGGAAACCCCAAGATTGCACTTTTCGCTCCCAACTCCCCACTATTTCCAGCGGTATTTTTCTGTGGCACTATCCTCACGCTCGCACGCACTGGGCATTATCCAGCAAGTTTGGTCTTTCGGAAGCCCGGACTTTCCTCGAATTCGACTAGCGAAATCGCAACCACCTCACCGACTCTCTCAACTCCTCATTGTAACTGACATTCGTAATTTCCTTGACGAATTTCCAATCCTGGCTTGGGGCAAGTTAAAATAGGTTAGTTATTCAATGCCAATTAACTATGACTCGTGCAATTATCGAAACTGCCAAAGGTACCATCAATATTCAGTTTTTTGATGCCGACGCGCCAAAGACAGTCAAGAACTTTGTCGATTTGGCAGAGAAGGGCTTTTATGATGGATTGACGTTCCATCGGGTGATTCCTGACTTCATGATTCAAGGTGGTTGTCCGACTGGTACTGGTACTGGTGGCCCAGGTTACAAAATCAATTGTGAAATCAACTCCAACCTCCACAAGGCTGGAACCCTCTCGATGGCTCATGCAGGCAAAAATACTGGTGGCAGTCAATTTTTCATCTGTCATTCGCCACAGTCCCATCTAGATGGCAAGCACACTGTATTTGGTCAAACCGAGGATATGGCTGTGGTCAATGCGATTAAAGGTGGCGATAAAATGTTGTCGGTGAAGATTCAACACGAGTAGGATGGATTTTGGATTTTGGATTAAATTTCAGTATATTCATTCATCCTTTTGATATTTATCCCACTTCGGTGTCAGATCCCCGACTTCTTTGAGAAGTCGGGGATCTGCTGCAATAGACCTCGTGCGAAAGTAACAATACAATCTTTTTTAGTATGTTTTCGTCTAAAGTTTCCCCTAGTCCCTATTCCCTGTCTTGAAAAGGTGCTCTACTTGGGGAAACCCCAAGTAGAGCACCTTTTCGCTATCCCCTATCCCCTGACTTTCGCAGAAAGTCTAATAGTATTTGTGCTAAACAAATGAGTAAAATTCTTCAGATATCAGAGATTGGTAGTTCGATTTTGCGCGATTCTCTTTCTGCGCAGGCAGACGCTTCGCGAACAGAGACGCTCCGCGAACGAGCGGGACAAATTCCCGACCCTCATCAATTACAAACACAAGAGTTAATTGGGGATCTAATTGCTACGGCTGAGGCGGCGAATGGGGTGGGAATTGCTGCGCCACAAGTGGCATCTTCATTAAGATTATTTATCATTGCTTCTCGTCCTAGTCCGCGTTATCCCTATGCACCGACAATGGTACCGACGGCAATAATCGATCCGCAAATAATCGATCGATCCGCAGAGATGGTCATGGGTTGGGAGGGTTGTTTGAGTGTGCCGGGAGTGCGGGGTTTGGTGCCGAGGCATCAGTCGATCGAGGTCACATATATTACCGCTGATGGTGAGTTTGTTCGAGCCGAATTAACTGACTTTATCGCCAGAATCTTCCAACATGAATTGGATCATTTGGATGGAATTTTATTTCCCGATCGAGTAGCGTCGGCTCTGCCGAATCGAGTTCTCAAAGCTACAGATTTAATTACCGAAGCTGAGTATCTAAAAATTGCTTTTGACTAGTACCATATGGCATAAGTAAGCTAGCATTTAATCCTAACTCATAACTCCCAACTAAGGAATGAGGATTTAATAATATACAACTTTGCGCTCGTCGCAATCTGTGCAATTCTCTTGGGGTAGGGGCAATTCATGAATTGCCCCTACCCCAAGAGAATTACAAGTTATTTAATCCTCATCCCTAAGTAGGTACGTGGGATTATCGGTTCAATAGATAATACCTGAAGCCTAGCTGGTGGGCACTGCCCACCCTACATAAGATAATACCTGAAGCCTAGCTGGTGGGCAGTGCCCACCCTACATAAATACTAACAGAAAGGTTTTCCCAATCCAAAATCCAAAATGGTATTACTTACCTAAATTACGTTTTAGTTGTTCTAATTCTTCATCAGCTTCCCAGCGACGAAATTGAGCATCGAGAGGATCGGTAGAACTACTGCTCATGTAAGGATCCACTGTCCCCCAATTGCTGTAATTGGTTGATTCGGCTCGTTGGTATGCAGCTTGAGCGGTGGCGGCTTTGGCTTTGACTTCGGCACGTCTGGTTTTGATGGTTTGTAATAGTTCCTGAGCCTTGGCTTTGCGCTCCTTCAAGCCCTGCATTTTGCCCCAGAGTTGATTTCCTTGGGGGAGGAGGGCATTGACGCGATCCTGGGCGGCTGTGGCTAGATCGGCACGTCCGGCGGCGGTAGCTTTTTGGACGCGATCGAACCAACTTTTGATTTCTTGAGCGGTGCTCAAAATTCCCTGTTCGGTTTTGGTTTCTTGCGCTTGTAAATCGACAATCAACTGAAAGGTATCTGTTTCTTGTTGAGCTAATTGCTCTTCGATTAATTGCAGTTCTAAGTGAGGATTTTTGGCTAGAAAGTCATCAATTTGACTTTCTAGAAACCGTTTCATGTCTTCAAATAATGCCATGAGTTGGGAGTTGGGGAGAGGGGGAGACGGGGGGACTGGGGGACTGGGGGACTGGGGGACTGGGAAAGGGGGAGGATTTAGAATTTTTGACCGATCGCAATCGATTTATTTTCACGACCTGGTTTGACGACGATGATACTATTTTCAGTTACAGTTGATAACGACCAACCAGTCTTACCAATTTTTTCGCCGACGTTCACTGTTTGAGCGCGGTTGCCAATCTGAAAAGTAGCACCAATGCGATCGCCAGTTTGCATAGTTTTGGTCAGAGAAACTGTTGTTTTGAGGGGCGCGATCTCAGTCGATGGGGGTGGGGTGGCTGTACCAGTCGCAGTTGTCGGGGGTGCAATTGGGGTGGTTGGATTAGTTGGCTCGATTTCTGGAGCTGGTACACTACTCATCGCAGGTGGATTACTCGTGGGAGCAGATTGAGTATTTGCCGACTCAATTTTGGAGATGGACTTTCGCATGTAGTCAGCGAATTTAGCATCTTCGGGGGAGATTTGAGGCTGGGTTTCGCCCGGTAGCCAACTGGTGTTGACATTACCAGGGAAACTAATTTTACCTTTTTGAATCAACCATAGTAAAATACTGCTCGATAAGATCGAAATCACCCCGATACTCAGAAATACTTTTGCCCATAAGGGAAATCCCGATGGCTGGGGGTTGCTCTCTAATTCTTCTTCTGGTGCGGATAGTTGTTGTGGCTGGTTGGAATAGGTTTCGGGGGTTGAGATTTGAAAGTACTTAGGCGGGGTGAATGGTGTTTCGCTGTTGGCTGAGTTGGTTTCGCTTGCTGATGGGTAATTGGGCGGAGTGAAGGATCTTTCGGTGTTGGGTGGTGTGAATGGTGGGGAGTAGGTGGGAGGTATGAATGGGGTGTCGGTGTTGGGTGGGGTGAGTGGGGGGGAATATGTGGGCGGGGTGAATGGTGTTTCGCTGTTGGGTGGTGTAAATGAGCTGGAATTGGAATAGAATGGACGATCGGTGTCTATTGCAGCATCAGCGGTATCGGTTTTGAGTAATTCGTCAATGTCGGCAAATAGCTTGTCGATCGATCGATCTGCATGAGCATTGACTTTATCCAGGATATCTCGACTCAGATCTGCTGATGGGGGATTTGAAGATGATGCGGAGTTGGGATTTGTCATGGGATAGGGAGTAGGATGTGTCGCTTGGAATTAGTTTATCAATCTATTTGCCGATATTGAGTTAAAATCATTGCATTCTGTCAATTGTTCGATACTGAATTGCTTCAGCGATGTGGACTGGCTCGATCGAATCATTAGCTCCCAAATCGGCAATAGTACGCGCCACCTTGATAATGCGATCGCTGGCTCTAGCAGACAATCCTAGCTTGCGAATCGCCGCCTCCAATAAGTTTCGACTACTCTCATCCAACGGGCACCACTGGCGGAGTTCTCGGCTTTGCATCTGAGCGTTGCACATTATCCCCTCAGCCGACTCAAATCGAATATTTGCTCGATCGCGTGCCGCTTGGACGCGAGGGCGCACCGTGGCCGAATTCTCCCCCGTAGGCTGGCTGGTAATCTCTTCCGGCTTGAGCCGATTTACCGCCACTTGCAGATCGATCCGATCCATTAATGGCCCAGATAATTTCGCCCAATACTGCTCTCGTTGGCGCGGGCTACAACTACATGCCTGAATTGTATCGCCATAATAGCCACAGGGACAAGGGTTGGTACTAGCAACAAGGGTAAATTGAGCCGGAAAAACCACCGATTGACGGGTGCGAGAAATAGTCACATAGCCATCTTCGAGAGGTTGGCGGAGAAATTCCAGCACATCTCGTTTAAATTCGGTCAATTCATCGAGAAATAAGACCCCCCGATGGGCGAGAGATATCTCCCCAGGGCGGGGAAAGCTGCCCCCACCAACGAGTGCGGGACCTGATGCTGAGTGGTGAGGACTGCGGTACGGTCTGTCACATACAAGGGAACCGCGCTCTTTTAATAAGCCAGATACGGAATGAATCTGGGTGACTTGGAGAGCTTCGGCAAAAGTTAGAGGGGGGAGGATTCCGGGCAAACGTCGAGCTAGCATAGTTTTACCGCTCCCTGGAGGGCCGACAAAAATTAGATTGTGCCCGCCTGCTGCGGCGATTTCCAGGGCGCGACGGGCATGTGCTTGCCCTTTGACATCATGAAGATCGGCGTAGTGTAATTGGGGTTGGGCGAGTTGGTGTCGAATATCCGTTTTGACTGGCTGAAATTGTTCGGGATGATTCAAGAAAGCGACAACATCGGCGAGATTTTCTAATCCATATACATCCAAACCTTCTACTACAGCCGCCTCTTGAGCATTTCCGGCAGGTACTACCAATCCAGTGATGCCCATTTTCACAGCAGCAGCGGCGATCGATAACACCCCCGCAACTGCCCGCAAACTGCCATCCAAGGACAGTTCCCCCAGAAATAGGTAATCCCCCAACAACTCCCCACTTACTTGGTCTGAGGCAGCGAGTATGCCCACGCAGATGGGTAAATCGAAGCTGGGGCCTTCCTTGCGTAAATCTGCGGGGGTGAGATTGACGACAATCCGCCGAATCGGATAAGCAGAACCAGCATTCTTGATCGCTGTTTTGACGCGCTCTTTACTTTCTTGCACCGCGATATCTGGCAAGCCGACAACAGTAATTCCTGGCAAACCTGTTGATACGTCTACCTCCACACCGACTTTGACAGCATCAATTCCAATAATCGTCGCGCTCCATATTCTGGCTAGCACAGTTGTTTTCCCGTTACTCTGATTACTCTCGATCTAAGCATGAAGTTTCCGGGGATGACAATGGGTGAATGTCTGAATTAGGAGTTGGGTAGGAGGGTAGGAGGGTAGGAGGGTAGGAGGGTAGGAGGGTAGGAGGGACTGGCTCGCCTATGTACACAAGTTCTCCTGAGAGAATTCGCCGATTCTTTCAGCAACCTCTGCATCCCACACACCAACAAAGCCTGCCGTACACCAAACCCACCGTCTCAAGTAACCTATGCTTTGAGGGGGGGTTCGGGGGGGGGACACTCCCCCCACCGACGGGGGGTCTGGGGGTCGGAACCCCCAGATCCGGGTTCTCTCAACACAAGAAATCTTACCGGATCTGGCTCGAATAAATAACAGGATCCCGCTCGAATAAATATCCGGTAGGGGGGCTTATTTTTTGTGTTAAGTTTTGAGTAGTGATTTTTTTATACAGAATTATTGAAGAACCAGAACAGGGGGAATTGACAGCAGAGGGGATTTGAGCGGGTTTCAATTTGTCGATTCTCCATCGGAGAGGCTATGCCAAAGGCAGGCTTACGCCAACGCCGAGGAACGACATCGATGAATCGATCGTTAGGGTTATTTGAAATTTTAAAATATTATTTTTCATGAGTTTATCTACTTTAATTTTAAGTGCTTTGGCTGTTGGCATTGCTTTTGGTGCTGTGCTAAATATTGGTTTCCCCATGGCGGTGGAGCCACTCGATCGATATCTATTGGCTCCGATCGGTGCAGCTTTTTTACGCATCATTCAATTTGTCGTCGTACCTTTGATTTTCTCATCCTTAATTTTGGGAGTAAATCGAATTAAAGGTACCGGACAAGTTGGGAGATATGTATTAAAATTGATGACCTGTTATGTGGTGACTAGTTTTATTTCCCTGTGCATTGGCATGACAGTTGCTGTGGTATTACAACCTGGCTCTGGAGTGGCGGGTTTGACTTTACCTGTAGCAGTTGCGGGGAAGACTACCACACCAGATTTAGTTGAGTGGTTGTTGGCGATAATTCCGACCAATCCGATCGCCGCATTGAGTAGTGGAAACTTGCTCCAAATTATCGTTTCGGCAGCTTTAATTGGTGCGGGAATTCAATTGTGTGGCGACAAAGCCAAGCCCTTTGTAGACCTATTAGAAAGTATTTATATTCTCAGCGAGAAAGTTTTGGCAGTGATTTTATATACCGCGCCGATCGGTGTATTTGCCTTGATTAGTTCGACGATCGCGACTCAAGGTGTAGAGCTATTACTTCAACTATTTTCCTATGTGTTCGGCTTGCTGATTGCCTCAACAATCATGGCGATATTTTATCTGATCGTCCTCACCCTACTCAAAGCAGAACCGGGTAAATTTCTTCGCAGTTTGATTCCAGCTTTTTCACTGGGATTTGGCACGGCTAGCTCCAATGCAGTACTCCCAACCGTACTGCAAAATATGGAAGAAAATTATGGATTGCGATCGGACATTGCCAGTTTCGCCTTACCACTAGGTACCGCTCTCAAACGGGATGGCGCGACAATTCTCCAGGGATTTACCGCCATCTTTATCGCCCAAATCTATCATATCGCCCTCACACCATCTCTATTATTTGCGATCGGCCTCAGTAGTTTCCTGATGTCTTTTTGTACTCCAGGCGTACCTGGCTCGGCATTAATCACCATGGCAACCGTACTATCCGCCGCAGGCTTACCCTTAGAAGGAATTGCCGTAGTCGCAGGCATCGACAGATTGACAGATGGCTTCAAAACAGTCCTCAATATCATCGGCAATACCTCTAATGCCATCCTCCTCAGTCGTTGGGAAGCAGCTCCCCCCGAAATAGCTCCTGCCGAAATAACTCCAGAATTGGTAGCAGTTTCAGTACATGAATCTAGAGTGTGATTTTCCAGCACTTCACACAAGTAGGTGTTAAAACCGCTACTTGTGTTGCAAAACTCACATTAGCTAAATTATCTAGGGTAGGGGCAATTCATGAATTGCCCCTACCCTAAATAATTTAGCCCCTACCCCGAAACAGCTCCAGAATGGGTGGTAGTTTCAGTGTAAGAAGCCAATAGTTAGTATATTTAGATACTTAATCAATTAAAAAAGTCGGGCATCTAAATATCTAGCCTCGATATGGGTATAGTTAAGCTGAGATCGATCGACATGCGTCATTTTGCTGATACTTTAGTACAGAGATCGTCCCATTGCCAAACCTCAGATTACCCAATTTAATGCGTTACTCCGTAATTTTCCCCGGCTTACTGTTTACTGCAATTCTCTTCCCGCACCCAGCCTTCGCGCTGTCCCCCGTAGAAGTGGATACTGTCGCTCGTCAGGTAACGGTCAAAATTTTTGGAGGTGGTACACTTGGCACGGGGACGATCGTCAGCAAAAAAGGCGATCGATATACAGTACTCACCACTGGGCATGTTGTCAAAGCCAATACGACCTACAAAGCGATCGCGCCAGATGGTAGGATCTATACAGTTACTGGCAAAATCGACTCCAGCACGGGCATCGATCTAGCCGCAGTCAGTTTTATCAGCAAGAAAAAATACGCAGTCGCAAATATCGGCGATTCGGCAAATCTCCACATCGGCGAGCAAATCCACACCGTCGGATTTCCCGGCGTGAAACCAGAATACACCTTTGGAGATGGGGAAATCGAAGCTAATAGCAATAGCAATTTTCGTCAGGGTTATTCGCTGATGTACCAATGTCAAAAAATCGCCCCCGGAATGAGTGGTGGGGGTGTATTTAATATTCAAGGCGAACTCATCGGCGTAACGGGGATGTCGATCGGCTATGATGGCGAAGGTCTTCGAGCCGGATTAGCCGCCGGGATTGGGAGTCGTCGCTTTGTCAAATGGGCAGAAGCCGCACATATCCCCTTGCGCCAACAGTTACCAGATCTCGCGCCAGGAGGTTCTGTCACCGCCGACGATTTGCTCGTCACAGGCATGGATAAAAGCGACAGGCGGGATCTGACAGCGGCAATTGTCAACTATGATGGAGCGATCGCCCTCAAACCAGATTATAGCCTCGCCTACTACCGTCGGGGACTGAGCAAGGAGCAAATGGGCGACAGAGCGGGGGCAAATAGGGACTACAGCCGCGCGATCGACCTAAAACCGAGTTTCGCTGACGCTTACCTCTCACGGGGCTTGAATCAGGGAATTTTGGGCAATTGGCAAAGCGCGATCGACGACTATAATTTAGCTATCGCCCTTCGCCCCACGGATCCTTTCGCCCACTCCATTCGCGGGTTATATAAGTCCTTGGTAGGCGATCTAAATGGATCGATTTCCGACTACGATCGATCGATCGCCCTCCAACCCAGGTATGCTGATACCTATCGCAGTCGCGCCGCCGTCAAAGAAAAAATCGGCGATCCTCAAGGTGCGATCGCTGACTACGACAGTGCCATCTCGCTCAAACCAGACTTTGCCATCGCCTACGATCGCCGCGCCACCCTCAAGGATGAATTACAAGATCGCAAAGGTGCCATGACCGACTATACCACCGCCGCTAAATTGTATCGCGATCGAGGTGATACTAATGCCTCCAACCAATCGATCGAACAAGTCAATCGGATTGCGATCGAAAATGGTGGATCTTGAAGAAGCGATCGATGTTGGTGCGGGGCGGGCACGAGACCGCGCCCCTACGTCGATGTTGGGGCGGGGATGACGGATGGGTGGATCTGATAAATCGTGCCTACAATCGATGTTGGTGCGGGGCGCACGAGACCGCGCCCCTACGTCGATGTTGGGGCGGGGATGACGGATGGGTGGAGCCGATAAATGGTGCCTGCGATCGATGTTGGTGCGGGGCGGGCATGAGACCGCGCCCCTACGGGGTGTTTAATGGATCTGCTTGCCAATTCGCTGGATTGTTTTCGATATATTGCTGGATATTTTGCAATTCCAAATCATTCCGCACGATCCGTTCATAATAATTACGCTGCCACAATCGTTTATTGAATGGTATCCAATTTTTGTTGTTTACACCGTCAATATATTTACATGTGACGATCGACTTAAACGAGCCGACGATCTCGCCCAGAGTTGGCTTGCTCAAGGTGTTGTCAGTGGTGTAAATAATCCCATGAAAATGGTCTGGCATGATGACAAATTTGTCTAGGATAACGGAGGGAAATCTTAAAGGTAATTTTAGCCATTGTTCCAATACCATATTTCCAGGGTCGTTTAATAACATTCGATCGGTTTCGTTGGCGTTGGCGTAGCCTCTGCCTGCGCAGAAGCCTCTTCTCGGAACGAGAATCGTCCCGAATAAGCATTGTTTATCTTGAACGCAAATAGTGACATAATAAATGGAGGATTGACTATAATCAAATCCTTTAAGCCGAATCGATCTTCGATGATGTTTTTGAGGATCGTAGGTCATGAATTTTTATAAATTAATTTATGGCGATCTCAAAATAGATCGCACAAATTAATGGTACCCACGGTAATAATCGATCGTTTCATTTGAGTGTCATTAATATTGGTGGCGGGCACGAGACCGCGCCCCTATGAACCGATCGTAGGGGTGCCCCTGGTGGGTACCCCCATCAATGTCGATTCACACAACAAATCGTGCCTGTTAACGACATGGATGGGGCGTAAGGGTAAATGGTGCCTGCAATCGATGTTGGTGCGGGGCGCGCATGAGACC
>JANOPX010000200.1:0-16541 GCA_031422115.1 Chamaesiphon sp. VAR_4_metabat_408
TGGTGTATCCACCATGGCATTTAACCTCAACGGTTTCAACTTCAACCAATCAGTAGTTGATTCCCAAGGTCGCGGCATCAACACCTGGGCAGACATCATCAACCGCGCTAACTTAGGTATGGAAGTAATGCACGAGCGGAACGCTCACAACTTCCCTCTAGATTTGGCTGCTGGTGAAGCTACTCCTGTTGCTTTGACTGCTCCTGCTATCAACGGTTAATACCTGCTTGAACTAGGATGAATAAAACCCCCCTCACGAATGAGGGGGGTTTTGCGTTGGGGGTGTATCAGTAAAATTTAGGGTAGGGGTAATTCATGAATTACCCCTACCCTAAATTTTAGTGATGACTTAGCTTTCCTCAGCCGGAGTCTCTTCAGTCGGAGTCTCTTCATCGACTTCTGGGGCGGCTTCTTCTTTGATGACTGGAGGTTTCGCTTTGCTGGGTTTTGGTCCCCGCATCAATGCAAGATTTTCTGGTGCTCTGGGTTCGTCTCGCTTGGAGTCTCTTTTCCCTTTTTCCCCTCCACGACTCGAACCACCAGCACTCTTCTTACTGGGAGCTTCAGAAGATTTGGGGGTATTGTCGCCGTCAACTGGTGGGTTTTGACGATCGGCTTTTTTGATTGGACGTTCTGCCATTGTTCGGTTTTGAATTATTACTTGTATCTTCTGCGTAAGGGCGCAATCTTCCAGGCTCGTCAACCATGCCCGAACTGTCATCTACTTTACATTATTTCGGACGACCTCGATCTTTAAATGTTGGGATTCTCCAGGAAGAATTGTAAACTCGGAGTTGTGACGATCTATACGAACTAGAGTTGGAAGTCTGACTATAATTGATTTACAGCCAAATTTCGTTGGTATAGTCGCTCCTTTTGTGCAAAATGCTGTGCTTATGGAGAATCGATTCAGGAACGACCGCCAAAGGCATTGTATCTGCTAATATTGCTAGTCACCATCAATTTATGTCTCTTGCTCAGAGTCTACGTCAACAAAAGATTCCCACTCTATTCGATAATTTATTGTTTCGTGCTAAGGCAAGTCTCTTACAACTACGGCGCGGTTGGCAAAATTGGCGCGGTGGGCAGGTAAAATGGCAACAGCAAGCTAAACTTACTAGCTCACCTATTTGTGCTCGCTCCCAAACTAATCTCTGGGTGGGTGCAACTGAGGCAGAATGGAGACTACAAGCTGGCAAAATCCATAATCTGCGACTTGCAATCAGACATATTGATGGGATTGAGATTCCCGCTGGTGAGATATTTAGTTTCTGGAGTCAAGTCGGACAACCTACCATCTGGCGAGGCTTTGCTATCGGTCGGGAATTGCGAGAAGGTTGTATTATTCCGACAGTAGGTGGTGGATTGTGTCAGCTATCCAATGCACTCTATGATGCTGCTTTGCAATCGGGGTTGGAGATAGTCGAGCGTTATGCTCACAGCCAGGTTATCCCTGGTTCTCTGGCGGAGATAGGTCGAGATGCGACGGTATTTTGGAACTATATTGACTTAAAATTTAGAGCGAGTAGGAATCTGAGAATTGAAGCAAGGATGGACGACAGCAATCTCATCGTCGAGTTCAAAAGCTCATTAGCAGAAACTGCGCTCGATCTTTCTCCCTCGATGTCCGCAGCACCAGTCTCAGCACCGCATAATTGCCTCTCCTGCGGTGTAACTAGTTGTTTTCGATCTCAAGTACCAGATCGATCGATTCAGGCGCGGACAGGCTATTTAGTGGACGATTGGTGGCCTGAATTCGATCGATATATCCAGACGGTTCGCACGGAGCGAGATAGGTTATACTTGCCGATCGATGGGCGCAAATTCCGCAAACAAAACTATAGTTGGAATACCACAGGATTTGACAAGACGCACCAACAGTGGGGATTAGTCTTCAATCGAGCATATAAATCTCGCCGTCTAGCCAGACAAGGAGCAGCACGTCAACGAGAATTAATGGCTCAATCTCGCGGGTTAGCTCTCAAATATGGTGAAACTCTTGCTCCTGAAACCACTCACCTGGTTATCGCTCAAAGTTTACTTCCCTGGCTATGGGAGGCTGGTTATTTGGGTGGTAGAACTTTTGATGTATTGTTGACGACGTTACCAATTGAGCACTTGCAGGCGCGGTTGGATTTGGCATCCAAATCTCATCCGACGAGTTCGACGCTGGGAGATTTTCGCGCCGCTACTCAAGTTGCAGAGCTAGAAATGTCTGCTCTCAACCTGGCTCGGAAACTCATCACACCCCATAGTGATTTGGCGAAGTTATTTCCAGCCAAGACGGTATTACTCGATTGGGTAATGCCGACACCATTAGATTTAGCAAAGATCGAGCAACATTCGCCGACGATCGTTTTACCTTGTTCTAGTTTAGGGCGTAAGGGTATCTATGAACTCCGATCGGCAATGGCGGGGATGGATATAAATCTAATTATTGTGGGGAGTGAATTGGAAGAGCCAGGGTTTTGGGCGGGATGTTCGAGCGAATATACTCAAGACTATTATTATGCCCTGCAACGGGCGGATGCGATCGTTTTACCTGCATGGGTAGAACACCAACCTCGTCGCCTATTACAAGCCATTGGGGAGGGCATTCCGACGATTGCTTCGGAGGCTTGTGGATTGCAAGATGTGGCGGGAGTCGTGGGGATTGAAATTGGTGATATTTCCGCTCTTCGTGAGGCAATTTTAACAGCGTTGGCGTAGCCACTCATATCCCAACACTGTTCGGTTAGCCGCCGATTAAAATCGGGGCTAGTGATGCAAAGTCCGCCTACGCGGACTGATATTTAAAGTACATTATTTGCTTGCATAACTTAGTGCTAGGCAGATTCACCGATAGTGCGGCTAGTTTTTGCCAACCCTAAATCCATCGCTAATAGATCGATACCATCAATGAGCTGAGATCGATCGATATCAGCTATTGTCAAATTTTCATAGCAGCGAAACCGCAGATCTGGATCCGATTGAAACTTAGTTACTGCTTTTTTTAATGGTGTCATAACTCGATAAGCTGCTTCGGCTTTGTCGATCG
Organism: Chamaesiphon sp. VAR_4_metabat_408; assembly: GCA_031422115.1. Taxonomy (GTDB): domain Bacteria; phylum Cyanobacteriota; class Cyanobacteriia; order Cyanobacteriales; family Chamaesiphonaceae; genus Chamaesiphon. The sequence continues at coordinate 3,038 of JANOPX010000200.1, forward strand.
ATATGGCGGGAATCGATTGGTGATTTCGCAAAAAAGCTAGATCGATTAGATCGCGAGAGTAGACGCTAGCATCAGCATATCGATCTGCATTAGCTAATAGTTTACTGCTAAAACAATCGATGATGCTCAAACACATCACAGGAGACCAACTTGGTTGACGTGGTGGCTCTAGCTCGAATCTTGCTTCAGCGATAATCTCAGTCTTAATGGGGATGCCATCAACGACGATCGACATTCTAACCCCATATTGGTCGGCTGTAAATCGATCTATCTCCAGATCTGAGTTATCCTGTAAAAGAATGCGTGGAGATCGATCGAAAATAGCATTCCGCAGCTTTCGATAATCTGAGCCGAAAGGACAGATAAAATCCACATCATTACTAGTTCGATATTCGCCCATATCCAACGCGAGTAATGTTCCACCACCAAAATAAGCTCGACATTCGCTGAGGAACTCACGATTTAGCTGCTCCAAAACGCGATATATTAATTGGTGATGACCGATCTGGAAGTTCATAAGTTCGCTCGACAACCAGGATTGATGCTTCAACACTAGTTGTTTGATAAAGGCTAGCTCACTAGCAGAGAGATGAGCGATGTCTCGATATCGCCAACCTCTTTCATAGCTAGAAAGCATTTCCAGTTGTGTCAACCGATACACATCTGCAATTTGCCAGCCGAGAAATTCGAGAAAGGGTAATTGCTGCGGCTGACTAATATTCATGCCAATTTCTAAGCAGCTCGAAGCGGTTTCCAGCTAAATTGACGATCGCCACCCAATTCTACAACTACTTTGACTTTGGGTTCGATCGTGGGTAATTCAGCCAAATAAGCCAACTCCTGACTCGATAATACTTGTCCATCAATTAGCCACACAACTAGTCCCTTGGATTTGGGGAGGAGGTGAGTGAGATGGGCATCCAGAATGGGGGGAATAAAATAGGTACGAATATCTGTTTTACCCAAGTGAGCGGGACGTACTCCATGTACTTCGGTAAGGAAGGCTGAGATATCGCCCAAACCTCTAGCCGAGAGGGAAATACTCTCATATCCAGTCGCCCGCAGCCGCCGTAAATATCGACCCTCATAACCGCCTTCTAGAGGAGCATACACGCCCAAGGCTCCAGTTTGTTCTAAATCGCGGATGAATGGTTTACCAGTCGTAATTAGAGGCATCTCGACATTCTTTTGAGTGGATACAACGGGGTGAGTAAACTCACATCTTTATTATGCCACGAGTGGAGATTTTACTCCAGGATATTTGCCTCATCATAGATTAGAGCTGTGAGTACGCCTCGATCGTTAAATTCGATGGCGGTAGGTTTGGGGGTGAGAATGGCAATATGCTCGAAAGTCCAGCAACAACCACAAGATTTTGCCAAATTGATGAGCAGGTTAATTTGGGGGATATTAATCCCAATTTCCTGGAAATAATCGAAATAACTCAAGTAAGCAGTGCGGTGATCTTGGAGGGCTGTAGGTAGTGATTCTAGATCGAGCAGAGGATATACTTGTCTGAGTTTGGCGATCGAAACTTGATTCAAATAGTCACCGAGCGGATCGAATGAAATAGTTGATGGTTCCCCCACAATTCGAGCGCGGGGATTCCCCTGAGCCATAACCATTTGAATAAAATCTGGATCGATTTGGCTTTCGATTTCATGATTAGAACTAGCCCAGATTTGACTCAAAATAATGCTGGCGACATCTTCCAAATCTGGTCGATTTATCAAAATACTAATTGCTGTAATGGGATTTTCTGCCCATAAAATTCTTGGTCGCTCCAAGCCAACATAGGCATAACAATTATTAATTGTGCTTTCCGCTTGAAGCCTGTCGGTAGTCAAATCGGCAAGTATTAATTCCCAATTTGCTCTAATTTGAGAGATGAAGTCTAGTTCTAATTTAACTAGTTTTCGCCGTTCGCCTAGCATCGGCTTTGCCGGATCGGTTGACACGGTTGCTGAGGAATCGATAATGGGTTTATTTATTTTTTTTAGGGCTGGAATATCAAGCAATAACATACTAATTTTGATTATACTCGATTTGGCAAAGCCGATGCTAGGTAAACAAAGCAGATAACTAGGGATAAATAATAAATATATGCAGATCGTTCGATTGACTTATATTCCGTCACCACTCAAAATATTGACATCATCATAAATAATCGCAATAATCTTCCCTTGGCGATTTATTTTGATTTTTGATGGCTTGGGTGTGAGAATTGCCAGATTAGAAAATGTCCAACACCAGCCGCAGGACTTGGCTAGATCGATCGGCAGTTGAATTTCGGGAATCTGTAAGCCAATCCGCAGAAAATAGTCAAAATAGCTCAAATCGGCAATTCGGTAGTCTTGTTGTGGCATCGGAATTGTTGCCGCTGCCAAGTCGATATAGAGATCGGAAATCTGCTTCATCATTACATCATTCAACCTGTCAGCAACTGCTGTGACTTGACGGCTACCTTTGGGAGTTCTGACCAAATAATTTGGGCTAATATTTGCCAATACATTGGCGGTAGACTCTGGATCGATTGTTTGCTGGATAATTAGTTCGCTCTGATTCCAAAGGTGGTTGGTAATCACTCCAGATACATTCGTAAGATCTTTGCTATTAAGCAAGGTTTTAATTGCGGCGATCGGATGATCTGCCCAAATAATATTTGGTGCATTCAAGCCCGCGCAGCGATAGCAAGCTTTGATAGTATTTTCAGCTTTTAATCTGTCGGTCTTGTTATCGCCCAAGATAGTTTGCCACTCAGTTTTGACTTGGGCGATGAAATCTAGTTCTAGCTTGACTAGTTTACGTTTTTTAGCAAAAATATCATTAAAGTAGCCAGAAAAAGATCCACCAACTTTAGTCTTATCGCGGGCATCTAGGGATAACATATGGTTGGATATATCTAGCGATGTTTACAACCCGATTCTAGCTACCGATCGACCAAATCGTAATGGTCAATTTGGCTGATTGTATCGATCGATCTACAACAGATATTGCTGAGGGATCGGGAGTTTTTTTAACGCGAAGGACGCGGAGGGGTAATTATTTTTAGGCGACGATTTCTTTTAGTTTCCGCGAAGGGCGCGGAGTAGCGATATTATGGTGAATGCTAAAAGTCTGCTGCGCCGTCAATTGCTTCAGCAGCGACAGACATTATCTTCAGTATTTTGGCGGGAGCAGAGCGAGCGAGTTTGTATCCAGCTCGAAAACTTGGCTCAGTTTCAGCAGGCAAAGACAATTTTGAGTTATTGTAGTCATCGTCAGGAGCCAGATCTAAGCTATTTATTAGATCTGACTGACAAATTATGGGGACTACCTCGCTGTGTGGGTAAAGATTTGCTCTGGCACCGCTGGGAGCCTCAGCAAGCTCTGGTAACTGGGGCTTATGGTATTTTGGAGCCGAGGGCGGATTTGCCCCTGTTAGAGCCTGCTGATGTGGATTTGATGTTGGTACCTTCTGTGGGTGTCGATCGATCTGGTTATCGGTTGGGTTATGGTGGGGGTTATTACGACAGGCTGCGTGCTCATCCAGCATGGCGAGCTGTACCGACGATCGGCATTGTATTCGATTTTGGCTATGTAGATGTATTGCCGATCGAACCTTGGGATTTGCCGTTGGATGGGATTTGTACGGAGTTGAGGGCGATCGATCTATAGCTCGATGAGAGTAAGATTGGGTTAAAATTAAGCGGCATAAGATAAGGCTAGTATTTAATCTTACCTATTTTGAAAAGGTCTTTCTATTGGGGTTTCCCTAGGATTGCACTTTTGGCGTAACTACTCCTCACTCCCAACTCCTCACTCCCAAAGTTATGGCATATCAGTGGTTCAAGTCTTTTCATATCGTCGGTTTTACCGTCTGGTTTGCCGGGTTATTTTATCTAGTGCGGTTGTTTATTTACCACGTTGAGGCAAATGAGCAGCCAGAACCCGCACGGAGTATTCTCAAGGAGCAGTATCAGATCATGGAGCAGCGGCTCTATAGTATTATTACCACGCCAGGGATGTTTCTGACGATCGCGATGGCAATTGGGATTATCTCGACGGAGCCGGAGATTATTCACGAACGTTGGTTACATATTAAAATTAGTCTGGTAGTTTTACTCATCGGTTATCATTTCTACTGCAAGAGTTTGATGAAAAAACTCAAGCTAGATGAGTGCAAATGGTCTGGACAACAGTTACGTGCTTTTAATGAGTTACCAACTTTATTTTTGGTGGCGATTGTTTTATTGGCAATTTTCAAAAATACTCTACCCACCGACGTTACCAGTTATTTGATTGTCGGTTTGGTAGTTGTAATGGCGGCGACGATCCAACTCTATGCTAAAAAGCGGAGATTGGATGCTGAAAAGTTGGCTCAAAGTCAGGTTGTTTCTTCAGAGGTAAGTGGATAAAGCTGGGAGATTTTGGATTTTGGATTTTGGATTTTGGATTGAAAGACTAGCGTTGCTGAATACGGCTATGACTTACCATTGTTCTCTCGCTAAGATTCAGAGCATGTCCATATCATGAGATGAACATGCTCTGAATTTCAGCAAAGCCGAAAGACTATTGAGATGGAATAAACCCGACTTTTTTAACAAGTCGGGTTGATGTCGATCGTAGATTTCTAGTGGTTATACCAAGCGTTCTGGTAATCTGTCGAATCGTAATAAGTCATCATAACTTTCACGTTGGATGATGATATTTGCCTCACCCTTGTTTACTAACACCGCAGCAGGACGAGTGATGCGATTATAGTTGGATGACATGCTATAGTTATAAGCACCAGTAGCCGGGACTACTAAAATATCTCCTGGTTCAGTTGCTGCGATTTGGGCATCTTTAATCAAGATATCGCCAGATTCACAATGTTTCCCCGCGATGGTGACAGTTTCAGTAATTGGTGCGGACATTTTATTCGCCACCATTACCCGATATGTAGATTGATAAGTGATTGGGCGAGGATTGTCGGACATCCCACCATCGATGCTGACGTAAGTACGAATTCCTGGTACGGTTTTATTTCCGCCGACTGTGTAGGCGGTGACACAACTGCTCCCAATCAGCGATCGTCCGGGTTCTGATAAGATACGGGGATAGGCGACTCCATGTTCGTCACAGGCGATTTTAAGAGCGGTAGCGACGTTTTTTATCCACTCGTCGATGCTTTGAGGATCGTCTGCTTCGGTGTATTTGATACCCAAGCCACCACCGACATTAATTTCACTGATGGGTAAATTGTGGCTCAGAGCGAGTTTGTACCATTCTACCATCACTCCAGCTAAGTCTTTGTGCGGTTGCTGCTCAAAGATTTGAGAGCCGATGTGCGCGTGTACGCCGATACAAGTGATGTCTGACTGTTTACTCAGCCAGGTGAAGACTTCATCAAGTTGATTGGGGTCGAAGCCAAATTTGCTATCCAAATGTCCCGTGCGAATATATTCGTGGGTGTGACACTCAATCCCTGGAGTGAGCCGAATCATTACGGGAACGTTTTTCCCGGCTGCGCTGGCGATACTTTTGATATTTTCGAGTTCGAGCCAATTGTCAGCGATGATGCGACAATTTTTGGCAATGGCTAGTTCTAGCTCGGCGACTGATTTATTATTACCGTGAAAGTAGATTTTTTCCGCACTTACTCCAGCTCCAATCGCGGTGAGAATTTCGCCGCCAGATACCCCATCGATACCCAAACCCTCGCTTTTGGCGATCGCACAGATAGCCAGACAACTCCACGCTTTAGAAGCATATATTACCAGAGATTCGCCAGGATAATATTTTTTCCACCCATCTCGATATTGCTGACATGCGGTACGCACCGATTGCTCGTCGAGGATATATAGGGGGGAGCCAAATTGCTGCACCAATTCAGTGACATCACAGCCACCAACCTCTAAATTATCTTTGCTGTTAACCTTTGAGGTGAGGGGGAGAATATGCTGGTTGGGGGATGCGTCAGAGGTGGCTGGGGGCAAATACTGACGGCTGGTGGGATGGGTTGCGGAGATCGATACCATTATGCGAGAGTTAGAGTCTGGATTGATTCTTATAATTATAATAGAAGTATCTTTGCGATGATGATGCTCTACGCATAAGCAAAGAAAAGACCGATCTATTCGATCGAGTAATCCACTTATCTCTTGGTAGTGATGTTACAAGTAGACCGAAAATATTTACCCTCTAGCCTGGAGTTACCTGACTCTGACGAGACTCCCGTGGATAATGAAGATCAAAATTGGCTGCCGAATGTATTGCTTTTGCTTTTGAAGTATATTTGGGCGGATAGAACCGACTGGTTTTTTGGTGTGGATATGGGGGTTTATCATCCCACTGGTTTAAATCATCGTTTCCCGGTAGTTCCCGATGGATTTTTGAGCTTGGGTGTGGAGCGACGGAAGGGGAATAAATCTCGCCGTAGTTATGTGATGTGGGAGGAAAACGATATCCCGCCGATTCTCACGTTGGAGGTGGTTTCTTGGACTGCTGGAGGCGAGTATGAGGAGAAAATGGCAATTTATGCCAAGTTGGGGGTACTTTATTATGTTATCTATAATCCAGAGTACTGGAAACGCGATGGTCATCAACCATTTGAGGTGTATAAGTTGGTAAATGGTGTATATCAACTCCAAATCGGTGAGCCTTATTGGTTCCCCGAAATTGGCTTGGGTATCGGTCGTTGTCAGGAAGTATCTGGTGTTGTCGAGCAAGAGGTTTTGTCTTGGTTTGACGATCGTAGCAATCGCTATCTTCGCCCAGAGGAATTAGTTAAAACTGCTGAGGAAGTAGCAGCAATGGCTATACAAGAGGTTGAAGATACTAAAGTGCAATTAGCTCAGGCATTGGCACGGATTAAAGAACTAGAAGGAGGTTGAATGTTTAGTCGAGTATGAATAATAAAGATGTGATTAGTGAGTTCTATGAGATATTCGATTAGGCAGAGCCTACGCTTTGCGAACGAGGTGAGTTCGATCGAGTGAAGAATCTGATGACAGAGGATTTTATCGCTCATTTGGTGGGAATATCTACACCTTTCGATCGAGATGAATTTACGGAGTTTGGGCAGAAATTCAGTCAAGCATTTCCTGATGGTCGCCATCACTTCGACTTCTCGATCGCCGAGGATGATAAAGTGGTAACATGGGAAAAATTTACGGGTACTCATTTGGGCAACTTTCAAGGTTTACCACCAACAGGTAAATCTGTCACAGTTGCAATAACTCACATCGATCGCGTGGTAGATGGTAAAATAGTAGAACATTGGGGTCAAGGCGACCAAGCGGGAATGATGCAACAATTAGGTATCGTTCCAGTACCAGGAATCAGTCTATTTTACTCCGCATTATATCACCGATTCGGGATTCATAAGTGAGAAAGGTTGTTCGCTCTTGGCAATAAGGAAATAATATCGACCTGTGTTAGTAGCCGCCTGAAAATGGGTTTACTAGAAGTGTAATTACTTGAGTAAATCCTGTGTTAGCTAAATTTTTGGGTACTTGTCTGTTACTAGCAATCAGTGGGGCGATAGTTTATTTTGGTGCTCGCAGCCACACGATCGAATGTGTTAGAGATCGATCTGGGAGAGTCAGTGCTACCATCACTCATTCCGGTATTAATTATTCCAAGAAAGAACGAATTCCTGGCGAACTTCTCCGTGCTGAATTGGAAGTCGATTCTGAAGGTAGTACTAGTTATCGGGTACGACTAATAACCATGAAATATACAACTTTTTTGACTAAAACAGGTTCTTCTAATTATACCGATCTAAATAGGACGATCGAACAAATTAATTACTTCATTCAAGAATCCACCCAGAAATCGATGTCAGTCACACAAGACGATCGACTTGGTAATTATATAAGTGGGGGAATATTTGGAATAGCGGGGCTAATTGTTTTACTAAGTCCAACTCGTGGTTGATTTGGGAATAGAGTTTCAGTTTTAAATCTATCTATTCAACAATTTTGCGTGATTCTTTGGTTGCCGATCGATGTTTCTTTTCTTCGAGTCTACGTCGATGTTGTCCTTGACTTGGAGTTCTCAGTTTGCGGGGGAGTACGACTACTGTTACAGTCAAGATTAGCGATCGCAATCTGTCTAATGCTTCAGATCGATTCCGCTCTTGGCTCTGATGTTCGGCTCTCCTCTCCCTAAAGTGAGAAGGGTTTTTCGCTCTTGGCAATGAGGAAAGCATATTGACAGTGAAAAGGTGCTCTAAACACCAGTAAAATTCTCTTTATGGGTAGGTTTCAGCAGATCGCAATTCTTGGGTCAAATGCCAACAACCCTTGGAATGCTCGAAAATATAGGCTTCTGGTTTGCCAAAAGTTCTGACTAGTCGCTCTTGATTTCCCCCTGTATTGGGTGCGGGTACATACTCTGCTTGTCGATATTCAACCCTAATTTTTTGTGGGTTGAGAGTCTTAAATTCGATCGCTAGCCTGGGATAAGATTCGCTGTAGCTAGAAATCTTGGGGTCTAAATAGACCCATAAATTGTACATTAACCCAATTTTGAAGCCATCGTATTTTTGCTGCGGCACAGTGGCTAAAAGCCGAGCGGGATTTTGATAGCTACGAACTTGCACCTGCGGCCATACATGAGCCTTACGGACGGCACTTCTGGGCATGATATCGTCCAATCCGCGCACGAAAACTCGAAAAAAATATGGGAATTCCCCGATCGAGCAAGGAACCTGCCGCACGGCTGGCTCCACTGACTGAGAGATCGAGGCTCGCGCTGGAGTCGGATCTGAAGTTAGACTAGCCGCCCGTACCGCCAAAATAGGTTGCATGTACCAGTCAGATAGTAAGAGCAACATGAAAAATTTTGCACTACCCATAAAACTTTACCTGTCTCACAACCCTACATTCCATTATATCCCACATTCCGCACTTCAAAATAATTAGCAACGATCTCAATCGCAAAGCGTCTCCGCTGGAGAATCAACTAGGGGGCAAAATCAATGAATTTATCACGAGCTATTTATATCTATTCAACAATTTTCCGTGATTCTTTGGTTGCCGATCGATGTTTCTTTTCTTCGAGTCTACGTCTATGTTGTCCTTGACTTGGAGTTCTCAGTTTGCGGGGCAGTATGACTACTGTTACAGTCAAAATTAGCGATCGCAATCTGTCTAATGCTTCAGCACGATTCCGTTCTTGGCTCCGATGTTCTTGTGATTTAATCACAATTACGCCTTCATTAGTTATCCGTCTGTCGCGTAAATTCAAGAGCCGTGCTTTATATCGATCGGGTAATGATGATGCCTGAATATCGAAGCGCAAATGAATTGCTGTTGCTACTTTATTGACATTTTGACCGCCTGCACCTTGCGATCGAATTGCACTGAGTTCGATTTCGTCGAGGGGAATATTGAGGGTTTTGGAGATGTGGAGCATTAGTTATTTGATGGTGATGGGTTTGGAGAGATCCATTGGGATTTCTTGTGGGAACAGAACAAAGGAGTCTGGGGGTTCTGACCCCCACACCCCCCATTGGTTGGGGGAATGTCCCCCCCCAAACCCCCCCTCAAAGCATAGGTGGTTGGAGACGGTGGGTTGGATGTACAGCCGCTTTGTTGGTTTGTGGGATGGGGAGATGGAGATTATCGATCGGGTAGTAATGATGCGGAGAAGATTGAATTTCTTCAATCTTCTCCTCCCTCTGGTTCCGGCTCAGTACTAGTCAACCACTCCCCAAACTCTTCGACAAAACAATCTCGTAAAATAGCATCGCGAATCCGCTGAGTAAAACGAATCAACTCAGTAATATTATGCAGCGATAGAAGGGTAAAGCCAGTAATTTCACCACAGCGAACTAGATGACTCAAATAAGCCCGACTATAGTTCTGACAAGTATAACAAGGACAAGTATCATCTAACGGTGTAAAATCACGCTTAAACGGTGCATTCTTTAGATTCCACCGCTCCCCCCTGACAAAAGCCGCTCCATGTCGAGCCACACGAGTAGGAATCACACAGTCAAATAAATCTATCCCAGAAGCGATCGCAATTGCCATCTCTCGATAAGTACCAATCCCCATCAAATAGCGCGGCTTACTAGCAGGTAACAACGGAGCAGTCGCCCGCACGATCTTGTGAATCAGATGAGGCGGCTCCCCCACACTCACCCCACCAATGGCAAAACCGTGGACATCAAAATCTAGTAGAGACTTAGCTGTCTCCGCCCGTAAATCGAGATGTACGCCCCCTTGGACGATCGGGAATAATGCCTGGTCTTCGGTGCGTTTATGAGCCTTTATACAGCGTTCTAGCCACCGATAAGTGCGTTCTGTTGATGCTACTACCTCCTCGCGAGTAGCCGGATAGGGGGGACATTCGTCAAATGCCATGATGACATCAGCACCGAGGGCATTTTGAATTTCGATCGATTTTTCGGGAGAGATAAAAATCGTCCGCCCATCCAAAGGCGATTTGAACGTAACTCCCTCTTCTGTAATCTTCCTTGTCTTACTCAGGCTAAATACCTGAAAACCACCAGAATCGGTCAACATTGGCCCTTTCCAGTTCATGAATTTGTGCAATCCACCCGCAGCTTGAATTACATCTTCCCCTGGGCGGAGATGGAGGTGATAGGTATTAGCCAGCACCATCTGCGCCTGTGTCTCTTCCACATGAGCTGATGTCAGGGTTTTCACCGCTGCGGTAGTACCCACGGGCATAAATCGCGGAGTTTCGACAATTCCATGAGGAGTATGGAAAACGCCGACACGGGCGTGAGTGTGACTACATTTTGCGAGACAGTCAAAGGAGAAATTGGTAGCCAAAGGTGGGGAATTGAAGATAAGGGTTGAGCATTGCCTATTATAGTTACTTTTCGTTCCCACAAGTAGGGGCACGATGCATCGTGCCCCTACTGGGGATCGAGCACGATACACCCTAGCCCCTACTGATGATTTCAATTCCCGAATTTACAGATAAATTTCACTCAATCTTCACTAATTTGGCTGATGCGGAATTAGATGCTGTTCTCTGCTATGATTCGATCGGCATGGACGACTAATTTTATCCCCTAGCCGCCCGAATTAGTTCCACAGCATCTCTACCATCAGAAGCTTGGAAATATACCTTAATTTGCTCCTCACGAGACGTAGGCAGTTTTTTTCCCACGAAATCTGGATGAATCGGTAATTGACGATGACCTCGATCGATCAGTACAGCTAGTAATATACAATTAGGTCTACCATATTCATTCACGGCGTTGAGTGCAGCGCGAATGGTTCGACCCTGAAAAATCACATCATCGATCAAAATCACTGTTCGATCGGTCAAATCTACCGGAATATCGGTTTTACTTGGGGTTCGTACCGCAATTCGATCGAGATCGTCGCGATAAAATGTGATGTCCAAAACGCCAACGGGGACTTTTATCCCTTCTAATACTTCGATCTGCTTTGCTAACATATTCGCAAATGGCACCCCTTTAGTCTGAATTCCGACCAAAACCACCTGAGATAAATCTCGACAGCGTTCATCAATCTGTGAAGCCAATCGCACAACCGTTCTACGAATGTCGTCAGCGGAAAGAATTTGGATGATATTCTCAGTCATGGGAGTTGGGAACTAAAAGTAGCAGAGATTTAGGTACCTATATTGCTCATCTTACTCTAGGAGATAGGGGATAGGGGATAGAACTGACCATCATTCACTATTCCCTATCCACTATTCCCTATTCCCTATCCCCTAAAACACTAGTAACTTTGCTTTGATGTAAGATGTGAGACTATAGTTTCCCAAATCGACGGTGACGTTGTTGATAGTTGAGAAGTGCGGCGTGAAAGGCAGATCGATCGAAATCCGGCCAGAGTAGATCGCAAACATAGAGTTCGGCATAGGCTACTTGCCACAGTAAGAAATTACTAATCCGCATCTCGCCGCTAGTCCGAATCAAGAGATCTGGATCTGGTAAATCGGCGGTATATAGATGCTTGGCAATAGTATCTTCATTGATGTCGGTAGGTTGGATTAGTCCCTGCTGGACTTGAGTTGCGATCGATCGAACGGCTCGCACGATTTCCTGTCTACCACCATAGTTAGTCGCGATCGTAAATCGTACGCCGAGATTAGCTTGCGTCGCAACTTTGGCCTTTTCAATCTCATCGCGCAGAGATGGAGCCAAAGCTGCCAAATCGCCCACGAATTCGATCCGAACTTTTTCGGCTACCATTTCTTGGAGTTCCTTTTTCAAGACTCGCTCGAATAATGTCATCAAGAAATCAACTTCCTCGATCGGTCTGCCCCAATTTTCCGTCGAAAAGGCATATACAGTCAAGGCGGGAATGCCCCAATCCCGACAGCATCTGAGCAGATCCTTGAGCGTATCTACCCCTCTTCGATGTCCCATAATCCGAGGTAAACCGCGCTTTTTTGCCCATCTACCATTACCATCCATAATTACTGCCACATGTTGTGGTAGTCGCTGGGAATCCAGATTAGCAGGCAATTCGATCGTCAGACTGGTAGTTTTGGGAGTCATCTGGTGATGAAAGAGGGGGGAATGAAAGTTGAGAATCGATCGCTACTTATCTTTGGGCCATCGTAGTAGTTGACGAAATATCATCATACCGCGAGAATTCAATTTGCGACCCAAGGTAAGCAAACTAGGGGTAACTGACTCTCGTTCGACGATCGGTGCAAATCGTAATTCTAATAGCTCTTTTAGTTTACTGCTAGTTAGGGGTCGATCGAGCTTCCCACCTTCGGCTACAGAAATCGAGCCTGTTTCTTCGGAGACGACGATACAGAGGCAATTGTTCGTCCGTTCGGTAATGCCCATCGCCGCACGATGGCGAGTACCCAGTTGGCGGGAAGCAGCTCGCTCGGATAGGGGTAAGATGACTCCAGCAGCGATGACTCGATCGCCCCGAATGAATACCGCGCCATCGTGGAGTAGAGTCGTATTCTGAAAAATGGTCTGAATGATCTCCTTCGACAACTCCGCATCCAACTTTACCCCCTGCACCGCAAAATCTCGCTCGTCGAGAGTGCCGTTAGTCTCCAGGATCATCAGCGCACCAGTCCTTTGTTGGGATAGTTCCTTAACAGCTTCAACGATTCGATCGATGCCTCGATCTGATGCGTGACTCATGCGCCGCGTCGGCTCCATCAATGGCAGTAGATGCCCCCGGCCCAATTGCTCCAGAAAGCGGCGAAATTCGGACTGGAACACCACCGACATTGCTAATGCAGCTCCAACTACCAACTTGTCCAAGACGAAGCTCAGAAGCCGAAATTGACATCTCTCGCTCAGGACAGCAGCAACCATCAACACAATTAGCCCTCGCACCATCCATAGTGTTCGGCGGTCTCGTACCGCTAGTAACACCAGAAATGTGAGGGCAATTACCAATCCTAGGTCGATACCTTGAACCAACCAGGATTTAGCAAACAGAAAATTAGGGCCAAAACCTAAAGTCATTGGCGATCGACCGAGTACAACTAGTCCCTAGATTCTATGCCACATTGAGGCGAGTAACAAGTGGGGAGGGGGACGGGGGGA
>JANOPX010000201.1:0-35982 GCA_031422115.1 Chamaesiphon sp. VAR_4_metabat_408
CCCCCCCTCCCCCTATGCCCAACTCCGCCGAATGGCGTGCCGAAGTCCAATCTCTACCGCCTTGGTTGCGACGATCGATCGGTACAGCTAGCGAACTATCTACAGTTCAGCAAATTATCAAACAGCGTCAGATTCATACCATCTGCGAAGAAGGTCGCTGTCCCAATCGGGCTGAATGCTACAGTCAAAAAACTGCAACATTCCTCCTGATGGGGCCGACATGTACCCGTAGCTGTGGCTTTTGTCAGGTGGATAAAGGTCACGCACCCATGCCTCTAGACCCCCAGGAAGCCCAGAAAGTAGCCGAAGCTGTGGGATTGCTCGGTTTGCGTTATGTCGTCCTCACAGCGGTGGCACGGGACGATCTCGATGATGGTGGTGCGAGTTGTTTTGTCGAAACTATCGCCGCCATTCGAGCAGCTAATCCCGATGCGCGAGTTGAAGTATTGACTCCAGATTTTTGGAGTGGTAAGGATGCGGCGCACCAACAGCGAGAACGAGTCGCCACCATCGTTGCCGTCAAACCTGCTTGTTACAATCATAATGTCGAAACAGTAGCCAGACTCCAAGATCGCGTCCGTCGTGGGGCAAAATACACCCGATCGCTCGATGTGCTTAGGTATGTCAAAGAGCTAGATACCACCATTCCCACCAAGTCGGGCTTGATGCTAGGACATGGCGAAACCGAAGCCGAAATTATCGAAACTTTACAAGATTTAAGATCGATCGACTGTGACAGACTTACCCTAGGGCAATATATGCGCCCATCTCTAGAACATCTCCCCGTCGTCAAATACTGGACTCCAGCCGAATTCGACAAATTGGGCACCATCGCCCGCGAGCTAGGTTTTCAGGACGTTCGCTCCGGCCCCCTCGTCCGTAGCTCCTACCACGCTGGGGATGCTGAAATTACCACACTCCCAGCGATCGATCGCCCAAATCAGCTCAATTTTTAGCAGTACTTACAGACTAAATGATCCCAATTTAAAAAACGATCTTGACAGATCGATTCTCCAGGGGAGAGGCTACGCCAACGACTCTAGAAACAGCATGGTTTCCCCAATCCTGCTTGGTGCGTTCCACTGTCGGGAAACCCGAACAGTTCACGCATCCGCTGCTTGGTGCAACACATGGCTCGGGCAGTGGTCCCCCGCCCAGCGCGGAAGTTCCCTCCGCGCGTTGGCGTAATCGCAAAGCTCAGGCTCCGCCAACGCGTTAGCGTCTGCCTGCGCAGAAGCCTGCCGTAGGTAATCGCCTGTCCGCAAAATCCAAAATCCAAAATCCAAAATGGCATGAACCAGTATTCTCCACTTACGATCGTTTTTTATATCATCGGCCCGATACTGATTATCCTCAGTCATATCGGTTCGGGACTCGTGCTCTTCACTGGCTTGTCATGGGGATCTGTCGCGTGGATTGTCTTTTTGTATCTAATTCGGATGCTCGGCACGACTGGCATCTACCACCGACTACTCACCCACAAGAGCTATCAGGCTCCCGCACTAGTTTTGTGGGTCGGTAGTATCATCGCCGCCTCAGCCGGACAAATGGGGCCGAGCTGGTGGAAAGCACACCACCTCAGCCATCATCAACACGCCGATAAAGAGCTGGACTCACATTCTCCATATACTCCTCCAGAGGGCATGAATGGATTTTATTGGTCGCAAGCAGGTTGGCTATTATCGCCGCGATTTTTTCCGAGTAAGCTACCAGTCGATGTCGAAAACGATCTGGTCTTAAAAACGATCGACAGATTGCACTTTGTCCCCGTGTTGGCACTTGCGGCGATCTCATATTCGATCGGCAATCTCGAATATCTGGGTGCTTTTTTTCTTAGCACTACCCTACTATTTCATGGTGTCCAAACCGTTAACTCTTTCAGCCATCTATTCGGCGAGCAGCCATTTAGTACCGATGACCACAGCCGAAATAACGGCTTTGTCGCGTTCCTAACACTGGGCGAAGGTTGGCATAATCTCCATCATGCTTTTCAATCATCCAGTCGGCATGGCATCTCTATTCGCGCCGGACAAGTTGTTTATCTGCCAGATCCCACATACAGCTTCATCAAAATGCTAGAGTTTTTCAAGTTAGCCTCAAAGTCGAGAGTACCTACTGAAATTTCTCTTTTAGCTCGCGCCAGGAATGACAGTTTTCAACCCTCAGAAATATCTCCCCCCGTCAAAATATCAGTCAATTCTTAAATCGTAAAATAATCTACTTCACCACTAAATTATGGTCGCTTTATCCGACAGGTTACTAATGACCGCCGCCGAATATCTAGCTTGGGAACCTACCCAAGAAGGACGGCATGAATATTGGGATGGTGAGGTAGTCGCAATGAGCGGCGGCACCCGCAATCACAATCGAATTTCAGGGAATTTTTTCAGACTCCTCGACGACCTATTACTCGATCGAAATTGTGATGTTTATATTGCTGATGTCAAAATTCAAGTAGAACCAGGTCGAAAGTATTTTTATCCTGATGTCATGGTAACTTGCGATGATAGTGATGAAGATACCCAATATGTCCGATCTCCTTGCCTAATCATTGAAGTATTATCACCCTCTACCGAAGCAATCGATCGAGGTGCAAAGTTTGCTAAATATCGTCAGTTTTTAGCATTCAAAGAGTACGTGCTAGTAAATGCCAGCGAAGCAAGAGTCGAAGTATTTCGCCGGAATGATAAGGGACAATGGGTACTATCAGAATATAACTTGGAAGATAAATTACAGCTAGAATCAATCGATGTAGAAATAGCCGTTGTAGATCTATATCGTCAAGTAAAATTTGAGCTTGAATAGACAAATCCCCGACTTCTTGGAGAAGTCGGGGATTTTAATTCTATGTCATCTAGTTAGATTTAGATTACAGATTGCTGCTAATTCTACCTTCAGTCCGAATGGGTTGAGCTGGTGCTTCAAATACATTATTGTAAAAGTATCCAGCGGCGAGTGCCCCGATAATCGGAGCTACCCAAAATAACCATACTTGTCCGAGTAATTCAGTATTGCCCTTTGGTGCTATTGCAACCAATAAGGCAGGGCCAATACTCCGAGCAGGATTGACCGAAGTATTAGTTACTGGAATACTAATTAGGTGAATCAATGTCAGCATCAAACCAATCGCAATTGGTGCAAAACCTTGAGGTGCTCTACGATCGGTAGCACCCAAAATCACCAACAAGAACATAAAAGTCATGACTACTTCAATCAAAAAACATGATAGTAGTGAGTATCCTTGGGGTGAATGAATGCCAAATCCATTCGTTGCTAAGGGGCCAGTTCCTGACAGTGCATAGCCAGTTTTGCCGATAGCGATACCATAAATTAGCAGTGCACCGACGACGGCACCACTTACTTGGGAGGCAATATAAGGCAATAGCTCGGATGCTGGAAATCTCTTGCCCGCCCATAGTCCAAAGGATACTGCTGGATTGAGGTGACAACCAGAAATATGACCGATTGCATAAGCCATCGTCAATACTGTCAAGCCAAAGGCGAAAGATACACCGATTGTGCCAATCCCTAATGAAGCTGCGGCGGCGGCTTTGGTATCCGTCGCTGCTTGGAGATTGACTTCTGTATAGGCTGCGGCAATAACGGCACTACCACAACCACCCAAAACCAACCAAAACGTGCCGATAAACTCGGCCATACAACGCTTTAATAAAGGCATATTAGTTGACTTTTGCGAACGAGAGCACTCTAGATAGTCTCCGATTCGATCGCTATTTGTCAACTGTTTTACAGAAAGATCGGCATTATTACTGGATTTTTGAGGTGTCGATCGTCTAGAGGCAGTTCTAGCTTGACTATTAATACTCTATTAAGTTCGATGAAAATTCATTCTTTTTTAATGAAAAATTGTTTAGGATCGAACTATTGAATCGAGGAGACGACCGTGGCAACTACACAACAATTCACGAGCTTTGAAGATGCGATCGCCAATAGCGATTTACCTGTCTTGGTGGATTTCTACGCTACTTGGTGCGGGCCGTGCAAACTGATGGCAGATATTTTGGAGCAGGTCAATCTTCAACTAAATGGCCGGATAAGAATCATGAAAATTGATACCGATCGATATCCTCAAATTGCCTCTGACCACCAAATTCAAGCATTACCAACTTTGGTATTATTTAAAAATGGTCAGTCGGTCGATCGAATTGAGGGAGTACTTCAGGCGAATCCATTAGTCGCTCGGATTCTACAACAATTATAGGTCGATTGTTTCCTAATACATGGCATAGCTTTCCGGTTGTAAGGCTATACCATGTTTAATCAATAACTAGCGATTTTGAGATTTCTGGCGATCGATTTCTCGTTGGAGTTTTTCGATTTCTCGCTTCAATCGTTCGCGCAGCGTCGCCTCTGGCGAATCGGCTTCACTAGTCGGCGCGCTTGTCGTAGAGGTTTCTACACTTACTCTGGCATAGTTGCCTTTGCAAATATCTCGATACTCACTAGAATTAGCCCAATCTTGAATAAAGTGAATCCGTTCGACCGGGAAAGGGTGACTCAGCATCCCATTCACACCCGAATACATCAAAGCTTTATAGATTTGATTCAATCCATCTTCATCCAAACTGCGATAAGTTTCTGATTGTTTGATAAATTCATCCAGACTGCATTCATTAATAAATTTAGCACTACCTCCAGATATTTTCATCATAGTTGTCATGACAGTACGGGGATTTTCCATGACGAGCAGTGCGGCTCTATCTGCCGAAAGTTCGGCTTTACGCCGCCATTCATAAAATGCAAATATCAAGCCATTACTAACAATATTTCCCAATCCAAAGGTCATCTCACCAATGGTTGAGGCAGCATTCATCACCCACATTGCCATTTGAGTGAGGATCGTATGCCCACATTTGATATGTCCCAATTCATGCGCCAAGACAGTCTTAATTTCAGCCTCACTGAGCAGATCTAATAAGCCCGTATTGATGACAATATAGGGATGCTCTTGTCCCATTGCATAACTATTGACTTGAGGATTTTGACTGACAAATAGGGTGGGTTCGGGCGAAATATCTAGATCCCGAACGCATTCTCGAAACATCCCATAGATGGTCGAATATTGTCTGGGGCCAGCCTGGATACTGTTCGCCATTAGGTATACTAGCTGGGGACGCTCGTAGACAAACTCGATAAACTTGCTGGCTACTAAGTTGAAACCAGGAACGCTCCGCAAAGCCTGTTCCGCTTGAAGATCGAGTGGGTGTTTGAAAGCAACGTTGGCAATGCCTGGGTAAGTAGCCATGTCAATGGGGGATTGGGGTATGGTTAGTAGAGTTGTGCAGCTATCCGTGACTCTATTATACTAGGTGCATCGGTAGGTGTCTGACGGTCACAATGATTTTAGATAGGTCTAATTGCTGGTGATGGATGATATGAATCAAACTTTAATTGATAAATTACTCCTAGATCTAAAAAGTACCAACCCCGATCTGCGGGAACGAGCTACTAGGCAACTATGGAGTATCTGGTTTTGGCAAAAAGGCAAGATTCCGCTCGAACAAATTGAAGCTAGCGAGCAATTTTTGGCTGAGGGAAATGTGGCGGCGGCTAGTTCAATTTTGGACAATTTGATTGATGCTTTACCGGATTTTGCAGAGGCTTGGAATCGACGAGCGGTACTCGGATTTGTCGATCGCAATTACGATCGAGCGATCGCTGACTGTGAAATTGCCCTAGAATTAAATCCGGTTCATTTTGGTGCTTTGCATGGTTTGGGCTTGTGTCATGCCGCTCTGGGGAACTATGCTGAGGCGATTAATGCTTTTCGCTCTGCTCTGGAAATTCAACCCTATGCGATCGAAAATCAACGGCTCATTCTCGAATGTACCATGAGATTGAACTAGTTTGACACACTCACATCTTGCACCAGTGACTAGAATTGCTAATTCTTCAACCCTTGGGGGTACCCACGAGGGGCACCCCTACAGTTTAATTGTGTTGGGGTGCCCCTCGTGGGTACCCAAGGGTCTACGCTTTTACTAATCTTTATGTATTGGTGCAAGATGTGAGCAAGCCCCAACTAGAGGTAAATACCCAGTAGGGGCAATTCATGAATTGCCCCTACCAGGGAATTACCTCTAGTATCTCTTAACTAAAACCATTCGGCTTTAGCTTCTTCCTTAGTATTGGTATTCCGCGAGAGCGTAGATCTGTCGAATGTCATGTGAATCGAACGAGATTGCTCGCCATCTTTGGCTACGGCAATAATCGGGTAGTCGATATTTCCATCTTGGAAAGACATTTGGAACCGGAAAGTACCATCTGGATTTAGTTCGATTTGTCTGTTACCGATGGTGACTTTGGCATCGGGTTCGGTGGCACCGTAGACGATGAGTTCGGCATCAGCTACCAACCAGAATTGACGCTCCCGACTGCCTACCATTCCAATTCCCGACATCCCGGCACCTGACATATTCACGCCAGAGGTGGTTGGAAGTGCCCACATACCCACTCCAGAAGGGAAAATGAAGCTACTGACAGACTCGCTGGGTAAGTGCTGCATAGAGCCGTAAATCGAGCCATCGATCCGCATGAATTCCTTCGATTCAGCGACTCCGAAAATGCGATCGTAGACTTCATTGCGTTCGGTACTTCCAGCACCAACTGTCTGACTATCCTCGACTTTGTTCCGGCTCGGAGGTACGAGGTTGATAAAGGTTTTGCCCGCCAACTCTTCTTCCCAAGGTACGGTGATGAAGATATCTTGTACCCACTCGGAAGGATAGACAGGTGGAATGCTAATCGATGCCGATCGAGCCAAGACCAACCATCGACCATCTCCACAACGATAACCGATATCGAGGGTGTAAGATCGATCGCTGACAGGAATCGGGATATACCATTCGCGAGTCATTTCATCGAGGGCATATTCTTGAATGCTATGGGGACTTTGGGCATTCAAATCGATATCGGTGATGTCATATATTCGCAAGGCTAATTGTTGTCCGCCTTGCTGACGAACTTCATTTTTGTGTTCGATCGAAATATCCCAGTAAGCATAAGCCCATTGAGGATCCCGTGGTAACAAAACAATTCTACTTTCACCATAACCACCAGGTAGATCTCCAAAACCTTCATCTACATCTGCTGATTGTTCCGCAGTAAGATTTACTGGTAATCCGAGTTCAAATTTTTTCGCTTCCACTTCTAATTGCGCCTCCGATTGTGTCGATATAGTATGAGTCGGTCGATTATTCTGAATCTTCTGAATTTCTGCCAAAAGCTGGGCTTTCCGCATTCGGCTATAGCGTGAAACTCCGCAGGCACTAGCTACACGGCGTAGCTGTCTGAGAGTCATTTCTTCCAATGAGTTTTCCGTCGTCACAATTCGACCTCCAAATAAAGCGTAAATGGCAAATTTCTATTTCCATTTAACACGTGTTGTCACCCAATCGAATTTTCCCTACCGCTCGTTGGCATAGCCTCCGTCTTGCGGAATCACTTAGTTATGCTCAATGGCCTTCGAGCATCGACTGACGCTCCTTGAGCTATCGGTTAATTTTTAGATCTGGATATCTAAGTGCATTCACTCAACATCACAGCTTACTAGATTGGTTTTATTATTCACACTTAGCTCAAACAATTTATTGGAGATTTAAAATATCTTACTTTGCATCTACAACTTATTAATAATTGCGGTGTATGCTTACTATCTAACAAAACTTTACCCCGATTAGTCAAGGGGGGATCGCGATGAATTTATAGGGTTTGACGAGTTTACGTCATTCCAGTCAGTCTAATTGTCATGGAATCATCACAATTACCTAAGTCCAGCCTATTTAGCTGCTCCCCATCGTTACCAGCCTACCCTCGGTAATCGACATGGAAATTCGACAGGTAGCTCATTTATGTGCAATTAACTACTTTTGGCGTAGCCAACGATGTTTACTTTTCGAGATTATGTTGACCACTACAGGTGATAATGCTGAAGATAGATCCATCGATAAACTAGATTCAGTTATACATTCGCAGAATTGGGTAATATTAAGACAAGACAAGTAGACTAGATATCGATCGCCATGAGCGACGCTACACAAACCAGATGCCTTCTTCACCACTTGTTACCCGATGCTCGCAATCTCGTGACGATCTTGGAGTAGATGATGTTGTAATCACTTGCAATTGAATCTCGACTTTGTTCGGGTATTAATTCAGAGGATGTGTTCGCGATCGTGACTATGAGAGAAATCTTCGGTCTTGGATCGATTCTCTCGCGCCCAGAGCCAAGGCCAACGGCATACTAAACCATTTACTACTTCCATGTTTAATCTATTTCAGAAGCAGAATAACAAACCTCGTCAGATTGCGATCGGGGACATTCATGGTCATTACGACGGAATGCGTCAACTGGTAAATTTTTGCGATCTAAAGGAGCAAGATCGACTGTATTTTTTGGGAGATGTAATCGATCGAGGGCCAAAAAGTGCCCAGGTAGTCAAGTGGATCCGAGAGAACAATCATCCCTGTTTGATGGGCAATCATGAGATTATGTTGCTCCACTCTTTCAATGATGGGGATCTTGATGAAATAGCTCTGCGTCACTGGTTGCCATCTGGCGGTAACACCACATTGGCGAGTTATGGTGATGATGGAATTCCCCAGTCAGATATTGATTGGTTTGCGAGTTTACCGTCTTATTTAGATTTGGGTGATTTCTTTTTGGTTCATGCTGGAGTAGATCCTTTTCAATCGATCGAGAAGCAAAACAACGAGCAATTTTGCTGGATTCGGGAAAAATTCTTTAGTAGTCAATTTGCTTATTTTCCCAGCAAAACGATCGTTACCGGACATACAATTACTTTTACATTGCCCGGAGTTAGCCCTGGAGAGGTCGCTCAAGGCCCAGGCTGGATTAATATCGAAACAGGTGCCTACCACCGCAAAAGCGGCTGGATGACCGCTCTAGACATGACTAATGGCATCGTTTATCAAGTTAATGTGTTTACGAATAAACAGCGAAAACGTAATCTCGATCGCATTGCTAGAGAGGTAGAGCCAAATAAGGTGAAGTTGTAGATATGGTTGAACAGGAGCTAGCGACCGCTTGATAGAACCTACACAAATCTGGACAAGTCCAAACTGATGTCTCTAGAGATCTTGGAGTAAATATCGATCGTGTCGCCACCTGAATTGCGATCTATACTAGGCAAGGTAGAGATTTAGGAGAATTGACAATTGCTGACGCTTGGGGTAAACATCGACCATGTAGCCACGATCAGACAGGCGCGTAAAACTGTAGAACCGGATCCCATCGCCGCAGCGGTGTTGGCAGAATTGGCTGGAGCGGATGGAATTACCGCTCATCTACGGGAGGATCGGCGGCACATGCAGGATCGAGATATTCGACTATTGCGGGAAACAGTTCGTACTCGCTTGAATCTAGAAATGGCAGCTACGGCGGAGATGGTGCAAATCGCTTTAGAGGTAAAGCCCGATTATGTGACATTGGTGCCAGAGCGTCGGGAAGAAGTAACTACTGAAGGTGGTTTGGATGTAGCGGGTCAACTCGATCGAATCCGATCGGTTGTGGATAAGTTACAATCGGCAGGTATTCCAGTCAGTCTATTTATCGATGCAGAGACCGCCCAAATCGACGCGGCAGCGAAGGTAAATGCAAAATTCATCGAATTGCACACGGGACGCTATGCGGACGCTAGAGAGCCAGATAGCCAGCAACGAGAGCTGGTTAATTTGACGGCTGGATGTAAAACAGCTCTTGCGGCTGGATTACGCATCAATGCCGGACATGGTTTAACCTATTGGAATGTGTATCCGATCGCTTGTCTCCCAGGAATGGAAGAATTGAACATCGGGCATAGTATCATTAGTCGATCGGTATTAGTCGGACTCGATCGAGCTATCCGCGAAATGAAGGCGGCTATCCGTGGTTTGGGATAAGTAAATTTTGGATTTTGGATTGACATTCACACTGAGACTGGTTTTTAAAAATAAAACTCTTAGAACCAGCATTCTGTCATCGTCCCCTCAACTCCCAACTCCCAACTCCTAACTCCCAACTCCCAACTCCCAACTCACCTAACCCGATCGATCGAGATATGCAAACTTATTATTATTTAGTCGCCAGCTCCAAATTTTTGCGCGGCGAAGAAGAAGCACTAGACGACGTATTCAATGAGCGGGTGCGTAATTATCACGAGCAAGAAAAAGAGATTGATTTTTGGCTGATTGACAATCCAGCTTTTCTCGATGCTCCAGAATTAGCGCCTGTCAAAGCCAAATGTCCCCAACCTGCTACCGGAGTCGTCTCCACCAATCGTCAGTTTATCACTTGGCTCAAGTTGCGATTGGAATTTGTCACCACGGGTGAATTTTTGGCTCCTTCGGAAAGTATACCAGATCCGATCGCGTAGCGTACCAAGGGTAATCGCGTAGGGTACCGTAGGGGCTTTGTTTAGCCAAAACCTTTGGAAAGGTAACTAAAATATCCAAATCAAAACCCGCACTGTCGCCAAAGGCGAGGCTACGCCAACGACAGGCTCAGTGACCACCCTCCCGACGAATAACCCCCTGCGTTTCATCACATGCTGGATATTCTGGTGAGGAGGGTGGGTTTTGGCTGAGGTTGATGGAACTATCAACATTAGATTGCATAAACCCACCCCTACAGGTTAATTGCGTAAGATCGCATCCAGACTAGCCAAAAATCTTGCTCTCTCCAGCTAAAAAAATCAAAACAGGATGAATTCAGGACTAGTTATAGGCTCCAAGTATCCCGATTATTAGATAATAGGTGTGTATATTCAAGAGCAGACTAAAAAATAGTTAGATACCTTGGGTTGAGAGAAGCTGGGATGCCAATCTCGATTCAATCCTACCTATCTGTCGATAAGGGTGACAAGAATCTTTTTGTCATCCACAAATACCTACAGCAACTATAGGAGTGTGAGCCAATCGTGGAAGATCGATTACCTTTATTAATCCAAAAACAACTGCAAGCCAAAATCGAACAACAGCCTCCACTATTTCCCTGGGAGACAAAAGTTGATGACTACGATCGCAATGAACCAGAATCTGGGCATCCTAAAGATATTAGCATCCCAGCTTCACCTCCTTTATCCAAAGACTAGTAGTTAGGGGCTAGGGGTGGCATTTGTACTAATCGATCGTTCCTTAGCCCCTAAACCGCATATGTCTATAGCTCCGGCTACTTTTGAGAAAGCCAGCATTCTCGCCAAAATCCAGCACAAAATGGCTGCAATGCCCAAGACACCCCCGGAGGATTCTCTATTACTCCGGGTACTGGTGCAGTTGATGGTAATTGTGGGGATTATTGCGATGGATGTAGCGGCGGAAACTAGTCTGAGTTGGTGGACAATTCCGTTGAGTATTGCTGGTTCCACTTGGAGCTGGTATCATCGCCATGACAAGAATATTGGAGTCAAATTCGCGCTAGCATTTGCAATGGTGGGCGCGTTGGGTTATTTTGTTTGGCATCTAATTGGCAGCATTAATGATACTCGGCTCGTTTTGGCAGAATTGCTGATTCACATGCAGACAATTCATACTTTCGATTTACCCCGCCGCAAGGATTTGGGTTATTCAATGACGATCGGTTTGATTAGTATCGGTGTTGCTGGTACTTTGAGTCAAACTTTGGCGTTTGCTCCGTTATTATTACTCTTTTTGGCGATCGCCATCCCAGTATTATTTCTCGATTATCGATCGCGTCTTCAGCTTACACCGATATCTGTCGCCACTCCCACAGATATTGTCAAAGTTAAGTTACCTTGGCGAAAATTAGGTCAACTATTAGGCATTGTACTAGCGATCGGGTTGATTATTTTTGCCCTCATGCCTAGATTTCCAGGTTATCAAGGTTCTCTACCTGTCAGCGCGCCAATTCAGTATGAGGCAAAGCAATTTGATGGCAAAGGAATTGTCAATCCAGGCAATCGCAAAAAAGGTAAGTCAGGTGGTAAAAGTAGTGCGCCAACAATTGATGCTCAGGGTAATGAGCGTCAAGATGAAGATAAATTAGATGATAGTTCTTATTATGGTTTTAATACCCAGATCGATCAAAATTCTCAGGGGGTAATGAAACCCAAACTGTTAATGCGGGTGCGATCTCAGGCTCCAGGTTTTTGGCGAGCATTGGCATTCGATCGATATACTGGGAAAGGTTGGGAAATTTCGCGGAATGACAAAACTCGTAAAGTTCAACGCCCCGATTGGGATTATAAATTTACTATCGGCTATCCCGCAACTAAAAATCAGCGCAAACAAGTAATTCAGAGTTATACGGCTCTCGAAGAACTACCAAATATTATTCCAGGCATGTCTCTGGCAAGTGAGATATATTTCCCCACGAATGAAATTGCCATTGACAAAGAAGATAGTTTACGATCTCCGGTAGGCTTAATTCCAGGTTTGACTTATACAGTCGTCTCACAAGTACCATTTCGAGATCGATCGTTACTTGACAAAGCCAAAACAGATTATGCTCCAGATATCCGCGAGCACTATCTCCAACTACCCACCACAATCGCCCCCAAATTACAGCAATATACTCAAAATATCATCGATAACTATTCCCAAGCACAAGTCACCGAAAATCCTCAACCCCTCAGTTCGACTTATGCCAAAGCTCTCTATCTCGCTCAATATCTCAAACAACGTTATACGATTCCCCAAACATTTGATAAAGTACCAGAAGGCGAAGATTTAGTCAATTGGTTTCTGTTTCGCTGTGAAGGTAAATCTACTAGTTGTGAAACAGGTGGATCTGGCGATCGATTTGCCACAACTTACACGATGATGCTACGCTCGATCGGGATTCCTGCGAGATTAGCTGTCGGTTTTGATTCAGGTCGATTCAATCCCTTCACGGGCTATTATGAAGTCTACAATACCGACGCACATGCCCTCACAGAAGTCTATTTTCCAGAATATGGTTGGTTTGCCTTCGATCCGATTCCAGGGCACCCCTTGACTCCCCCAGGTGCCGAAGAAGACCAAACTTTTAGCACGATTCAACAACTTTGGAACTGGGTAGCTGGATGGCTACCTTCCCCTGTCACTGCTTGGCTCGCGCAAATTTGGTCGCTTACATTAGGCTGGTTGGTAGTAGGAATTGCCTGGTTCTTTAGTTTATTTAGTCGTGGTTGGTTGGGGATATTTGTCGGTACGGCGATTTCGATCGCCATTGGTTATACTGGTTGGTTTGGTTGGCAACAATGGAGCAAATGGCGACATCTACAATGGTTGAAGAAGTTACCACCAGTAGAACGAGTTTATCAACAAATGTTGTCTCAGCTACGCGATCGAGGCATCCCCAAACATCCCGCTCAAACTCCCCTAGAATATGCCCAAATCGTGCGGGATAGTTGTTCTCATTCGATCGGTATTTTCGTCAGTGATATCTCGATCGCTTATACTGCTTGGCGGTATGGCAAAGAGGCTCAAGAGCTAGAAGAGTTGCAAGAATTATTACGCAATTTAAAGCAGGATTTATTGACAACGAAGAAAGGTTAAAGTCAGCGATCTGCAATAATTAACTATACTTTGCACGGTGATAATCTGAGGCATACAGTAGGGTGTGTTAGGCGGTAGCCGTAACGCACCATTTTAGCTATACTTTGCACGGTGATAATCTGAGGCATATAGTAGGGTGTGTTAGGCGGTAGCCGTAACGCACCATTTTAGCAAAAGCGCAGGTTGTGCCCGCGTGAAGTATATACCATTTGAGATCTTTTAGTGGGGAGGGCGGGTTTGTTTGATATCGAAGTAAAATCGACATTGACTAGCATAAACCCGCCCCTACACCCTACACCCCGTCTTACTTGTAACTTAGTTGTCACCCCTTCAGGTATTTTTCTAATCCCATGTTCAGCTCTAACTTTGAGTTTCTCGCTCCCATATCGCCTCAACTCGCTCATGTGGGAAAACTTGCCGAGCGTTATTATGCAGAGGATCCTAATACTACCCTGATTAAGTTGCGGCAATTTGGCGAGATATTGGCTCGCGCTCTGGCTCAACAGGTAGGGGAATATGTTGATGAGTATGAGAAGCAGGTGGAGTTATTACGACGACTCGAATCTAGTCGGGTAATTGCGGGGAGGGTGGTGACATTATTTCACGAGTTGCGGAAGGTAGGAAATACGGCAGTACACGATTTGGCTGGAAACTCGACGATTGCCCTCTCTCACCTCAAGTATGCCCATCAATTGGGGATTTTCTTCTATCGGGTGGTTACAGGGGATAGGAGCTTTTTTACGGGGGTTTTTGTGCCACCTCCAGATCCTTTGGCTCAGACGGAGGATTTGAAGGCGGAGTTGGCGCGGTTGCGGTTGGAGTTGGGAGTGGCGGAAGCAGCGCGGATTGAGTTGGAGCAGGCGCGATGGAGTTTGGCGGAGACGGAGCGATTGGCAAAGGTTGAGTTACCACCGACGGTTATTGAGGTGGCTGGAAATATTTCGGCGGCGATCGATCTATCTCAAAAGTTGAGCTATGGGGTAGAATTAGATGAGCGTGAGACTCGGATTCTGATCGATACTCAATTGCGATCGGTTGGCTGGGAAGTCGATTCTTTATGTTTGAATTATCCACTCGGTACCCGCCCGATGAAAAATAGGTATCTGGCGATCGCTGAATACCCAGTTAAAGATGGAGTGGCGGACTATATTCTCTTTATTGGTTTGCAGCCTGTAGCGGCGATAGAGGCAAAACGATCGCGCAAGGAAGTATCAACGGGTGCTTTAGACCAAGCACAAAGATATAGTCGCAATTATATATCAGAATTAGGCGCGATGAGTTGGGGGGATTATCAGTTACCTTTTGTCTATGGTACTAATGGGCGGGAATATTTAGAGCAATTGAAAACTGCGAGTGGGATTTGGTTTCGAGATGTCCGGCGGGAGACTAATTTACGGTATCCTTTGCAAGGGTGGCATAGTCCTCAAGGTTTAGAGGATTTATTGAAGGTAGATATAGATTTAGCTTTTGAGAAGTTGTCTGATGCAGAATTTGATTATAATTTTGGACTACGTGATTATCAAATTCGGGCAATTCAAGCAGTTGAGGCGGCATTAAAAGAGGAGCAGCGAAATATATTACTGGCGATGGCGACAGGTACTGGTAAGACTAAAACTTCGATCGCGATGGTATATCGACTGATTAAAGCTCAACGGTTTAAGCGAGTGTTATTCTTGGTAGATCGATCTGCTTTGGGAAGTCAGACAGCTCGTGACTTTGGAGAGACTAGATTAGAAAATCTTCAGACTTTTGCTGAGATATTTGGCTTTCAAGGGCTGGAAAATACCAAGATCGATCGCGATAATAAGGTGCAGATTGCCACAATTCAGGGGATGATAAAGCGGGTACTATATGCGGAGGATAATTTACCTTTACCTGTAGATACTTATGATTGTATCGTGGTGGATGAATGTCATCGGGGCTATACACTCGATCGAGAATTGAGCGATCGAGAATTGACCTTTCGAGATGCTAAGGATTATGTCTCTAAATATCGCCGCGTGTTGGATTATTTCGATGCAGTAAAAATTGGTTTGACGGCTACCCCTGCCTTACATACAGTCGAGATATTCGGTACGCCAGTTTATCAGTATACATATCGAGAAGCCGTACTAGATGGCACCCTAATCGACTGCGAACCACCGATAAAGTTCACCACCCAATTGAGTGCAGACGGGATAATATATAAAGTGGGCGAAAAAGTAGACATCTACAACCCAAAAATTGGTGCGATCGAGTCCACTATTACCATCGACGAGATCGATATTCAGATCGAGCAATTCAATCGCAATGCGATCGTCCCCAACTTTAATCGGGTAGTCTGTGAAGAACTAACTAACTATCTAGATCTAGATAGTCAAGAAAAAACCTTGATTTTCTGTGTCACCGATCGACATGCCGATCTAGTAGTAGACTTGCTCAAACAATCCCTCCAAGCTACATATGGCGAAATACCCGATCGATTAGTCGCCAAAATTACCGGAGCTAGCGATAAACCCCAAGAACTAATCAAAGAATTTCGCAACGAAATCTATCCCCAAATTGCCGTCACCGTAGACTTACTAACCACCGGAATCGACATCCCCAAAATCTGCAACCTCGTATTTCTCCGCCGCGTAAATTCTCGCATCCTCTACGAGCAAATGTTGGGTAGAGCCACCCGTCGGTGCGACGAAATTGGCAAAGAGAGATTTAGGATATTTGATGCAGTCAGACTATATGAAGGCATGGAAGCAGTATCGGACATGAAACCGATCGCCGTCAATCCCCAACTCAGTTTTGGACAGCTATTTGCCGAACTAGATCGGATCGAAGATCCCACCAATCGCCGACTAATCTTAGACCAATCGATCGCCAAATTGCAACGTCAATTGCCCAAACTACCCCACACCCGGCGCGAACAAATCGAACAATTGTGCGGATCGATCGAAAGTATCCTCGATGACTTAAAATCCGATCGACTCCCATCCAACTGGAATAGCCAAGCCATCGCCGCCATCCTCGACGCTAGAGATGGGGGTAGTATGCCCCTCATCCTCGTCAATCGAGCTGATACACTAATTGCTACCAACCGAGGCTATGGAGCGGGGTTAGAGCCTCAAGACTACTTAGCCAATTTCGATCGGTATTTAAAAACCAATCTCAACCAAATACCCGCCCTCATCACCATCGCCCAACGCCCACGGGAACTCACCCGCGCTGACTTAAAATCTCTGAGATTAGAATTAGATAAAGCCGGATTTACGGAAGTAAATCTCCAAATCGCATGGCGAGAAGTGAGTAACCAAGATATCGCCGCTACTGTCATCGGCTTTATCCGCAGAGCCGCTATCGGTGATGCGTTGATACCCTATGAAGAGCGAGTAAAAACAGCGATCGGTAAAGTATTAAACTCACGCTACAATTGGACTGAGCCTCAGCGTAAATGGTTGGAAAGAATCGGCAAACAATTGGTAAAAGAAACCATCGTCGATCGAGCGTCCTTGGATGGTGGGGTATTTAAAGAGAATGGTGGGTTTAAACGGATTAATAAAATATTCAATGGGGAAATTGAGAGTATTCTGATGGATATCCAGGGACGGATGTGGGAGTAGGTTGATGATGTTTGTTTTGGTTGGTGCTTTTTTCAACACAGAGGTACACTGAGGATTCACTGAGGTTCACTGAGGGGTCGATCGATGTTAGGCTAGGTTGGTGCTTTTGAGGTTGGTTTACTATGGATGATGATTTATTCGATCTACCAGATGGGTGGGAATGGACGACTATTGGAGCTATTTCAAATTATGTTCAACGAGGTAAATCACCAAAATATACTGAATCTAGCGATCTACCTGTAATAAATCAGAAGTGTATTAGATGGAATGGAATAGAAATTCAACATCTGAAATTTATCCATCCAGATCAATGGTTACAATGGAATGAGGAAAGATTTATTAAAGAAGGAGATATCCTTTGGAATTCAACAGGGACAGGTACAATTGGTAGAGCGGCAATATATAAACATCTACCGGAATTCCAGAGAATTGTTGCAGATAGTCACGTCACTATAGTTAGAGCGGCTCACTGTAGTTCTGACTTTTTGCATTACTGGATTATGTCCCCTTTTATTCAATCTCGAATTGATGATATGCAATCTGGATCTACTAATCAAGTGGAATTATCCAGGGTAGAAGTTTTAAAAACACTCGTTCCTCTACCTCCAATAAATGAGCAGAAGCGGATAGTAGAAAAGATTGAGAGTTTGAGGGCGAGAAGTCGAGCAGCGAGGAAATCGATCGAGTCTATACCTACGCTGATTAAACAATTCCGTCAATCTGTCTTAGCTGCGGCTTTTAATGGTGATTTAACCAAAGAATGGCGAGAGAATAATTCTGATGTGGAATCAGCGGAAGTATTATTATCACGTATTTCTGGAAAGTTCGATCCAAACTCGCTAAATGTGAAGGAAATCGAATTTGATGCTAGTTATAATATTCCTGATACATGGATATGGACTAGGTTAAAATCATTTGTTCAGAATATTGAAGCTGGTAAAAGCTTTCTTTGCCCTGAAATACCTGTTGAAAAAAATACTGTTGGACTAGTCAAAATTAGTGCAGTAACGTGGGGTAAGTTTAACTTTGAAGAAACAAAGACAGTCTCAGATCGTACAAAAATTGACTCGCGCTTATTTATTCAAGATGATGATTTTTTAATTTCAAGAGCAAATACGCTTGAGCTTGTGGGTGCATCGGTAATTGTCGATCGAATCGAACACCGCATAATGCTAAGTGATAAAGTATGGCGTGTAAATTTTATCGAAGTAAACAAACGATATGTTAACTTCTATTTGAAATCAGAGCTTGGAAGAAAAGAAATTGAAAGTCGAGCAACAGGCAATCAATTGTCAATGCGAAATATATCACAAAATAATTTCAAAGATATTAAAATACCATTATCTTCTATCGCCGAACAAAAAGCTATTGTTTCAATAATCGAATATTTATTTTCACATATCGATCGGATTGAGGCTCAGTATAAAGAGATAGTACAGGAAATAGATAGACTCGATCGATCTATTTTGCATCAGGCATTTACAGGAAGATTGGTTGCTCAAGATGCTGATGATGAGCCAGCAAAGATATTACTAGAAAGAATCCAGATCGATCGCGATCGAACAAAGAATAAGGTTAACTCTTAATTTTAGGATTAAGATGTCGATATATGATGTTATAATATAGAATGGGCAAATAAATATCTTTAGAGTAGTATTTTAGTATATGCTGATTGAATTCAGCGTTGGGAATTATCGATCGTTCAAAGAAGCTGTTACTTTTAGTGATCTATACTCCTTAGTAGAGTATAATATCCCTAATGATGCACCATTCGAGCAAGATTATATTGCAGGTAGATATGGCGCGATTCCTTTTATTGGCGACTTAAATCGAGTATTGAGTAGGTAAGATGTCTAGGAAAGACGGTTCATCTATTAGTCGAGGAATTGAATAAGTATATGCGCTAATTTGGATCTATATTCTTAGAAGTCCATAGCATAATTTACAACTTTTTAGGCTACAGCATATCCAGTATCAGAACGCACATAAGGCGGGGGGAAAGCTAAGACAATGTTCTCTTTTAGTACTCCTGTGGCTACGAGTTCATCAGTAATTCCGTCTTCAACTCCATCATAGTGAATCCAAATTTTATCATCGCGAATTTCAGCATGGATTATGGCACCATGAAAGCGTTGTTTTTGGTACCAACCTTCCTGCATTAGCATATAATGATTGAGATCGTTACTGACTAGTAGATATGTTGATACACCAGTATATCGATCGGGGATATCAGCATATCGTTGGATAATTTTTCTCAAATTTTCTCGCCATCTATCTATTCGCTCCATTCTAAGATCTCCTGCTTCAAAGCATCAAAAACAATAACTCTAATCGATTGAGACTCTATGGCAATCTGGACTATTTCTTCATTGAAAGTAGATCTTATCAAGACTATATCAAAATGAGCGGTGTCTCCAGCTAGAAATGAGGATTAAATAAATTAGGAACGAAGATTGTATAACTTGCGTAGGTTGGGTTGAGCCTCGAAACCCAACATCCCCAGAGTGTTGGGTTGAGCCTCGAAACCCAACACTCTGGGGATGTATGTGATTAAATCCTTATTCCTTGGTTGGAATTTTGATGCGTAGATAGGTAGATCTGTAGCAAAGTGCGACTGTATAGGCTAAAATCGCTATACTCCACACGATCGATCCCATTCATGTCTGTTACTACCGATATCGTCGCCAAACTCTGGAATCTTTGTAATGTACTGCGCGACGATGGGGTGACTTATCTGCAATATGTGACTGAGCTTACCTATCTATTATTCCTGAAGATGATGCAGGAAACCGATCGAGAGGAACAGTTACCTGTCGATTATCGGTGGCGAGATTTGGTGAGTAAGGAAGGGATAGAGTTAATTATCTTTTATCGGGAGTTGTTATTGCATTTGGGTACGGGGGCAAAATCTGACTTAGTGCGAGAGATATTTACCAATGCTCAAACGGCGATTAAACAACCCAAGAATCTACGGATTTTGGTGACGAGTATCGATGCGCTCGACTGGTATTCTGCGAAGTCTGAAGGGATGGGGGATTTGTATGAGGGGTTGCTGGCAAAAAATGCGACGGAGAAGAAATCTGGTGCTGGGCAATACTTTACACCGCGCCCATTAATTGATAGTATTGTGGCATTGATGGAGCCAAAAGCGGGAGAATTGATTCAAGATCCAGCGGCGGGTACGGGTGGTTTTTTGATTGCTAGCGATCGATATATCAAACAGCATACCAGCGATTTATTCGAGCTGAGTGAAAGCGAACAAACTTTCCAAAAGTATCTGGCTTTCTATGGGTTAGAATTGGTGCAAGATGCCCAGCGATTGTTGCTGATGAATATGCTCTTGCATGGGATTGAAGGTACGATTCGAGTCGGGGATACGCTATCTAGTGAGGGAACTATATTACCCGCCGCAGATTTGATTTTATCCAATCCGCCTTTTGGTACGAAAAAAGGTGGCGGTGCGCCAAGTCGGGATGATTTTACCTATGAGACTTCCAATAAGCAGTTGGCATTTGTGCAGCATATCTACCGCAATCTCAAGTCTGGCGGTAGAGCGGCGGTGGTGTTACCTGATAATGTATTGTTTGAGGATAATATCGGCCAAAGAATTCGAGCAGATTTGATGGATAAGTGCAATTTGCATACGATTTTGCGCCTCCCGACTGGGATATTTTATGCTCAGGGAGTGAAGACTAATGTGCTATTCTTTCAGAAGGGAGTTACGCCGATTGGGAATACTCGACATGTGTGGATTTACGATCTGCGATCGAATGGACAGAATTTTGGCAAACGCAATCAATTAAATCGATCGCATTTTACAGAGTTTGAGGAAGCTTATCGAGAGACACCCAGAATCGATCGAGGTGAAGCTAGTAGATGGCGATGTTTTAGTCGTGAAGATATCGCTAAACGTGGTGATAATTTAGATATTAGTTGGCTCAAGGATGAGAGTCTAGAGTCGGGTGAAGATTTGGGTATGCCTGATGAGATTGCCATCGATATTTTGAGTAAATTGAAGTTAGCGACGATGGAGATTGAAGCTTTGCAGGAGTTGCTAAAATAGATTTGACTTCCTATATCTGGATATTATTATGACTACTCCGCTAGAAATTGCGATCGTCGGTGCTGGAATGGCGGGAATTGCTTGTGCGAGACAACTTCAAATATCTGGAAGAACAGGAATAACAATTTTTGAGAAATCCAGGGGAGTTGGGGGAAGATTGACGACAAGGCGGATGCACGATACTTGTGTCGATCGAGGTACTTGTTATATATCGCCAAAGGGAGAGCAATTTCGAGAGTTGTTCGATCGATTAATCGCGGCTAATATTGTCGAACCTTGGACAGATATTACTCATAGTCTGACGGCTGATGGTAAGCTGCTCGCCGATGCAGATATTTATCCTCGCTATGTTGCACCGGGAGGGATGAATCAGATTGCCAAGTATTTGGCGAGAGATTTGGATGTAAAATTCGGTCATAGAGCGATCGCAATTGAACCGCATAATAACTTATGGAAACTAACGATCGAAAATAACAACGAACCAATTTTTGCGCGTACAGTTATCCTCTCTATCCCTGCACCACAAGCGGTAGATTTACTCTCACCCCTGGCGGATATTTTACCGAATGGGTTTTTAAATACTTTGAGCGGGGTGGACTTTTATCCTTCGATCGCTGTCGCCGCAGGGTATACTATGGCTCAATTAGCCGAGTGGGAGTCAGCATATCCTCAAGTGAAATCGGTAAGCTGTGTGGAAGATCCGATTTTGGGTTGGGTGGGAGTAGATAGTAGCAAACGGAATCAACCAGCTCCACCTGTATTTGTGCTCCAGAGTACGGCTAATTTCGCTGCTGAGTATCCCAATCCTGAAGATATGGTATCTGCCAGCCAAATCATGCTAGAACGTGGCGCAGAGCGATTTTTGCCGTGGTTCCGAGCTGCTCAATGGCAAGAACCCCATCTGTGGCGGTATGCTTTTCCAAAGTCGCCCTTAGTAGATCCTTTTATAACGATCGATCTTCCCGCGCCTCTATACTGTACTGGTGATTGGTGTGGTGGGCGGAAGGTGGAAGCTGCTTATTTAGCTGGGTTGGCTGTGGCGAAGGCGGTTGGGAGCCTGAGTTAGTTGTCAATCTCTATTTCATTCTCTGCGCCCTCTGCGCCTCTGCGGTTAAAAATAGATCGATATCGAATCTCACAAATGTTTTTTAACGCGAAGTTCGCTGAGGTTTTGAAGGATTTAGGGAAGATACTAGTGGTTTCCGCAAAGGGCGCGGATAGGTATTCTAGTATTAGGCTGGGTTGATGGGGAAGAATTTGGCGCGGATGAGTTTGATTTCTTCGTAGGTGAATTCGTCGCCTAGTTCGGTTTTGATGGGGTTTAGTAGATTGGCTCCGACTTTTTCGATCGCTGTTTTGATGGTGGTTTGTCGATCGAGTGGTACGATGCGATCGATATCAATTTCGTAGCTACATTCGATTAGTTTGATGATATGATCGCCCACTGTGGTGTCTTTCATTCCTCGTGCGCGGGCGATTTCGGCGATGCTGGAGCCTCGTTGATAGAGTTCGAGGGTTTGGAGGTGGGTGTTGGTTACGTCACTTTTTCTGGCGGCTGGTAGAGGGGGTACGGGATCTGTTTCTGCTTTGACAGACAAGCCAGATTCGCCTCTGAAGGCTCTGATTTCGCCTGTGAACATTTCCCCATACTGAGCGAGTTTTCTGGCTCCTACGCCGGAGATTTGGGCGAATTGGGCGAGGGTTTGGGGTTGTTGTTGTGCCATGAGCCGGAGGCTGGAGTCGGCGAAGATGACGTAGGGTGCGACTTTGTTTGCGTCGGCGTATTGTTTGCGGAGTTTTTGGAGGCGGCTGTATAAGGCTTGGATTTCGGCAGTGTTGGTGCTGATGTCCTCATTGGATTCTACCTTGGCTGTGACTGGGGCGATCGCAATTTCGACTTTGCGCTGACTTTTGAGGATTTCCATGCTCAGTGTGTTGAGCGTCAAGAGGGAGTAACCATCGGTGCTTTCGTCTACCAAGCCTTGGTGCAACAGAGATCTTCCCAGTGTTCGCCATCGATCGACGGTACGATCTTTGCCAATACCATATGTAGATAGGGTATCATGTCCATTCTTCAAAATTCGATCGCTTTTGGAGCCGCGCAGGACATCGATGGTATATGCTAACCCAAAAGTTCTCCCCCGATTGCGCTCGCCCAGTCTATAGACGCAGGAAAGTAATTTTTGCGCTTCGATCGTGCAGTCCTCGATCGGTCTAGGATATTTACAGTTGTCACAATTATCGCAGTTACCAGGGAAGCTTTCACCAAAGTAACCGAGTTGGATAATTCGCCGACATTCAGAGGCTTCGGCGTAGTTAGCTACTCGGCGCAATTGTTGGGTAGCGATACGTTGTTCTTCTTCTAATGCTTCTCCTGTATCTGGATCTACTTTTTGGGCGATCAGATACTCGATCGTCTTAATATCTCCAACCCCAAAGTACAGCGTACAATGAGATGGTTCGCCG
Organism: Chamaesiphon sp. VAR_4_metabat_408; assembly: GCA_031422115.1. Taxonomy (GTDB): domain Bacteria; phylum Cyanobacteriota; class Cyanobacteriia; order Cyanobacteriales; family Chamaesiphonaceae; genus Chamaesiphon. Next base: position 23,638 of record JANOPX010000201.1, read on the forward strand.
TCTCTCCCCGCACGTCCAGATTCTTGGTAGTAACCCTCAATATTGCGCGGCAAATCGTAATGAATCACGAGTCGAACATCGGGTTTATTAATTCCCATCCCAAAGGCGACGGTGGCTACCATGACTTGGACATCATCGCGGATAAAGCTATTCTGATTATCTCTTCTAGTATCGTTATTTAATCCCGCATGGTAGGGTAAAACTTTGATACCATCTTGTCGAAGCTTGGTAGTGAGATCGTCAACCTTCTTGCGACTCAGGCAATAGATAATTGCCGAACCTGGTTGCTCCTTAACTTGGGCGAGTAGCTCCTTATAAGAACCAGAATTTTTGCGCCGTACCTCATAATATAAATTCGGTCGATTGAAACTAGCAATATGAATATCTGGTTCCCGCAAATCCAGTTGCTTGATGATATCCAGCCGCACTCGATCGGTCGCTGTAGCAGTCAAGCCGAGAAAAGGAACCTTGGGAAAATAATGACGTAACTGAGACAACTTCCGATAATCTGGACGAAAATCATGACCCCATTCCGATACACAATGAGCCTCATCGATCGCAAATCCAGCTATGCCCACCTCTTGATGCAAATCGATGAGAAAATTGCTAATAAACTCCTGATTCAATCGTTCGGGAGCTAGATATAAAAGTTTCACTTCACCATTATAAATTGCTCTAGCTCGATCGCGTCTTTCTTCTGTACTGATACTGCTATTTAGAAACGTCGCATTAATCCCATTATCTGCCAGTTGTTGTACCTGATCTTGCATCAAAGCAATCAACGGCGACACAACAATCGTCACACCATGTTTTAATAATGCAGGTAATTGAAAACAAAGCGACTTACCACCACCCGTCGGCATCACTACCAATAAATCTTTATTCGCTAAAGCAGTAGTGATAATATCCCTTTGCCCAGCTCGAAACTCATCATAGCCAAAGTAATGTTTTAATGCCTGTTCTAATGTCTCAAATTGACTAGGGAAAGCAGAAATCATGGAGGTGAAGTATTTAGCGTCTTGGGGTGAGGAGCGATTGCTGGGGGCTGTATTTCGATTGGAGCAGACAGCCAGGAGTATGTCGATCGTACTAGTTGGATTGTATCACGATCGCTCTCCGAGATAGAATATGAGAATTGGCTCAATTTCCAAAGGTCGAGTAGAATCGAACTATCTACTACATCTGCGAGGTAGTCTCCGATGACAGTTACAATCGTCTCATCCCCAAATATCGAACACTTCGATGTCTGCATCAATCCAGCGCAAGCAGCAACTTGGGAAGATTATCTTCACCATGTCGAAAATATAAATAGTCAACAAGAGCGCATCTTTTTTCATCAAGGAAGAATCTGGATTGAGGATATGGGTAATGAAGGTATCAACCACGCACGGTTTAATAAATTACTGACTATGCTCTTGTATAGCTGGTTTGCTAGACAACCAGATGTCAAATTCGATCTTCTCGGCGGTTGTGTATTAGAAAAGCCTCAAACTCAAGGGTGCGCGCCAGATGAAGTTGTCTATATCGGTGAAAATTCGCCTCAATATCGATTGGGTGGCTCTCGCCGAGTCAATCTGGATGAATGGCGCGTACCAGATCTGGTAGTGGAAATTGCTGACACTACTTTAGCCAGCGATTTGGATGAAAAGAAACAACTTTATCTAACTTTAGAAATTCCTGAATATTGGGTAGTTGATGTGCGAGGAAAACAGATTTTTGCATTTAGACTAATCGATGGTAAATACCAACAGTGTACCGAATCTGTTGCACTTCTGGGACTGCCGATCGATCTATTAGAGCAGACTATCGCCAAAATGGATAATATGAATGGTAATGCTGCTGTTTGGTTTGCGGCTCAATTGGAAAATATCTCTAAATCCGAAGTCTAATATATGCAGGTTATTTGGTTCTTAATTAAAGCCTCTTGGAAAGCAATGGCGATCGCTATTACTACTGGTTTAATTAGTGGGATTAGCAGTGCTGGATCGATCGCGATTGTGAATACTTCTCTCAATAGCGAGCAGCCCATGAGTTGGTTATATCCTTTCTTGGGTGTAATAACTATATCGATAATTACGGGCATCATCTCCCGATTTGTCCTCATCGATTTAGCCCAAAAATCTATATATGATGTCCGAATCCAGCTTAGTCGCCGAATTTTGGCAGCACCTTTTCAGAGATTAGAACAGTTGGGAGCGAGTAAGTTGCTCGCAACTTTAACTGATGACGTAACTTCTCTCTCTAATAGTATCTCTATTATTCCATTCCTCTGTATTGACTTAGCAATTATTACTAGTTGTCTAATTTATCTAGCTTATTTATCTAGCAGTATATTTGCCATAACGATCGTCCTCATCGGCATGTCTTTAGTACTGATTCAATTTATGATTCTCCAAGCGAATCAATTATTTCGCGGTGCAAGAGCAGAAAACGACCGATTACTAGAGCTGTTTCGCTCCATTACCGATGGTATCAAAGAATTAAAGTTACACTGGCAAAGACGACAAGAATTTATCGATCTAGATCTAAAAGAGAGTGCGGGAATTTCTCGCGATCGAAATATCAGAGCCTTACAAATATTCTCTGTCGCAGCTACTTTTGGACAACTAATATTTTTTGCAATTATGGGTATCCTCATATTCATCATGCCAAAATATATTCAACTTACCCCAGCTATGCTGAGCGGCTATGTTTTGACGCTTACCTATTTGATGTCACCATTTGCAAATATGCTCGAACAATTACCCGCTTTACTGCGAGCGAGTGTAGCAATTGGTAAAATCGAAAGTATGGGATTAGTATTATCAGAGCAAGTCGAAATCGGTAATTCACCACCAGCAACTTCGCCACAAGTCACATCTTTAGAACTAGATAAGATCGAGCATACCTATCAAGGCGACGAACAGAATTTTCATCTAGGCTCGATCGATCTAAAGTTTAGCACCGATCGACTAATATTCATCGTCGGTGGTAATGGTAGTGGTAAATCTACCCTAGCCAAACTCTTGACTGGATTATATATCCCCGAAATTGGTGAGATTAAACTTAATGGTGAGACAATCGATAGTGACAATCGCGAATGGTATCGACAACATTTTTCGGTAGTCTTCGGTGACTTCTTCCTCTTCAATAAATTATTGGGTACGGGTAAAGATTATGCAAAACTAGATGCCGAAGCTCAAGACTATCTCCAGCTATTGCAAATCGAACATAAGGTACAGATTAAAGATGGGGTATTATCGACAACCAATCTTTCCCAAGGGCAACGTAAACGTCTAGCTCTACTGACAGCATACCTCGAAGATCGACCGATCTTTCTATTCGATGAATGGGCAGCAGATCAAGATCCAGTCTTTCGCGATATATTCTATCACCAACTATTGCCCGATCTCAAACAGCGTGGTAAATTAGTATTTGCTATCAGTCACGACGATCGATACTTCCACCTTGCCGATCGAGTCATCAAATTAGACTATGGCAAAGTAGAATCAGATAAAGCTGGGCATGAGTTGGCTAATTGATGACAAAATACTTAGAAGATATATCCCCAGATCCCCGACTTCTTGGAGAAGTCGGGGATCTTAGCGTCTCAATAGTTTTAGATGAGATCTAGGCAAATTTGCCCAAAAATAGTTTTTAAATACCTGATGGTCGATCGGTGGGATAATAGCGATCGCGGATTCGAGTACAATAGTCACCTAAATTAGCCAACTCTTGAGCTTTCTCCCTCAGCGGTGAATCTAAAGGTACCCACAAAATATTTGCTAAGATCCCATAAGCCGAAGCATCTAGGGAGGTTGGCTCAAAGATCGAGTCTTTCGATATATATTCTATCATCAACTATTGCCCGATCTCAAACAGCGTGGTAAATTAGTATTTGCTATCAGTCACGACGATCGATACTTTCATCTTGCCGATCGAGTCATCAAATTAGACTACGGCAAAGTAGAATCAGATAAAGCTGGATATGAGTTAGCTAACTGATGACAAAATACTTAGAAGATATATCCCCAGATCCCCGACTTCTCGGAGAAGTCGGGGATCTTAGCGTCTCAATAGTTGAAGATAAGATTTAGCCAATCTTAATAATTCCAGTTTTGAGAGAGCTTCCCCCATACTAGAACAAATCAACTATATGCGGCTCTCTGCTCAACAAAAAGATAAATTCGTGAAAGTTGCCAGAGTATTAATGCGAGTGCGATGGTTACTCGCGACTTCACTTATCGTAATTTGCTGGATGAATCTCGCAGTACTAGGAATAGTTGAACCTAAAGCAACAACTATTATTGTGAGGGATATACCTCCCACTCAGAGGTTGAAGAAAGAACCGAAGATTAGTCTAGCAAAACGGCAATCGAAACTAAACATCTTAATCCCACTCTATATATATCCCAATTGGTACGATCGAGACAAATATATTTGGAAGCAGGTAGTAGTCGCAGCCAAGAAGGTGCCCATTACAGCAATTATCAACCCAAATAATGGCCCTAATGGTGCTCCGCCAAATAGCGATTATCAGCAGGGGATTAGAGATTTACGTCAGGCTGGAGTCAGGATAGTTGGATACGTTCATAGTAACTATGGTAAACGAGATTTAAAGCTAGTCAAAGCCGATATCGAGCTTTATACCAAATACTTTAACGTCGATGGAATCTTTGTTGATGAGACAGCTAGCAGTAGAGATAAGCTAGAATATTATCAAAAAGTTTATCAGTATATCAAGTCTCAACGCAAATCTCTACAGGTGATTATCAATCCAGGTACAGATTTGGATGAGAGCTATATGAAAAAACCAGTGGCTGATGTAGCGGTAATTTTTGAAAACGATCGAAAGGGATGGAATAAGTATCAGCCACCAGTTTATCAGCAGAATTATTCAGCTTCACATTTTGCCGCACTAGTGCATACAGCAGCTAATAGTAAGGAAATGAAAAGTATACTCGATCGAGCGGCAAACTCTAACTTTGGGTATGTCTACATCACTAACGATAGCACTAATACAGCAAATCATAATCCTTGGGATAGTTTGCCTAGTTATTGGCAATCTGAAGTTGACTATATCCAAAAACTAAACGCTAGTCTCTAGTCTTCAAACCAACTACTGCGCCAGGATGATTCGGCTTCAGCGATAGTTAGTTCCCGTTGCTTGTGTAGATATTCACGTCGTAAAGTTTTGATTTTGTTGCCCAAATTATTAATATTTTTACGTCCACTTAATACTGCTCCATCACTAAATTCAACTTCAGTTAGGCGAAGATAAATACTAAATATTTGGAGAATTTTTGGTAACTCATCGGCATCATCGTGAATATCTTCCAGCATAGGCTCTTCATCTATTGATGATTCATCTGCTGCTAGAGCTTCATCCTGGTTTTGCCGACGATTTTCATTTATCTCTCGCCCTCGTTGCAACAATGCAGCTAGAGTACTGCGTTCATCAGCTCCACCGCGTTCGATTAATACACCTAATAAATTGGGTACATTAATCGTATTTCCCCCACGCTCATCGACTTGAGGATTAGCTTCCAAGATTGGTTTGGGAATAGAAGGTGGCATAATCTGTGCTTGTTGGAGCAAGAGATTAACTTTGTAAGAGATTTCTGTGAGGGTATGGGCGATTTCTCCTTCTAGATTCTTTTGCCAAGTTGATAGAGAATCAGGCGCGCCAAACCAGTCAATGGGGACGACTGGCATCGAGGTTAATTCGCCAGTAGTCTCGGTATCATCTTCACCCGTATATCCAGGTGTATCGAGCTGAGTGAGTAAACTTGCGACTGTATTCTGAATTACCCGTTGCAATGTTTTTAGTAATTGAGATTTTTGACTATATGTCAGCTTGAGAAAAGCTTCAGGATAGCAAGTAGTCGCTAAATGATAACAAGCTTGAATCGACTGTTGTTTGAGGGTAGGTGCAAAGACGGCAAAATAGTTTTGATAGGCTGTAGTCAACTCCAAACCTAGTTCGCTGCTGATTGTTCTAAGTTTATTCAAGTCGCGTTGAATTTGTTCGATTTGTCTAGCCATGAGATTCTGGGTTAAACGGGGTATACAATGGATCGTAACACGCTTTAAGATTTGTCATCTTTGCGCTTACAGGGCTAATATAAGAGTACCCACGCCAACTAACAGCCCACCAAGGATCGTCTTTGGAGTGAGTGGTTCGTCTAGGAAGAGGCTGGAAAATAGGAGCACTAGCACCACACTAGATTTGTCAATTGGGGCTACTTGAGAGGCTTTACCAAGCTGTAATGCTTGAAAGTAAAAAATCCAAGATAAACCAGTCGCCACACCAGAAATAACGAGGAATATTAATGTTCGTGGTGAAATGCTGCTTAATCGATCGAAAGTGCCCTGGCTGAAAACTAAGCCCCAAGCAATGATGAGAATTACTACAGTTCTAATTGCTGTCGCTAAATTGGCATTAATATTTTCTATGCCAATTTTAGCAAAAATGGTTGTTAATGCGGCAAAAAATGCTGAAAGTAAGGCGTAAATCCACCAGAGACTAGAGCTATTTTCCATGTTGTGAGATTCGGGCTATAGTAGCTAGTGGTTATAGTGAGTGTACCAAATCCCCCATGCCAAATCCAGACTCGTTTCCCACTACTTATCGCCCAGCCTCAACTTCAAGATTGGGTTATTTCTACGATCGACCTGGAACTACACCAGGACAGTTACATCTTAGCCCAGATGCGCCATCAGCGGATCTGATCCTCATCGATTACGATCGAGATGACCATACACGAGCTACACTAACAGATCCTACAGCGATCGGCAAGTATTTAAAAACCCATACGGTATCCTGGATTGATGTTTTGGGATTGGGAAATCTGGCGAATTGGGAAGCTCTAACGCCCATATTTAATCTCCATCGAATGTTGGTTGAAGATGTGGTAAATGTCCCCCAACGCCCGAAAATAGAACATTATCAAGATCAATTATTGATTATTTCCATTATGGTAATTCTCAATCCCGATCGCAATGGATTTACTAAGGAGCAAGTTAGTTTAGTCTTGGGCAAAAATTATCTATTAACGGTACAGGAAGAGCCAGAACAAGATTGTTTTGATGGTGTCCGTCAGCGGCTCGAACTCGATCGAGGGATCGTCCGCAAGCAGGGAGCTGATTACTTAGCGTACTGTTTATTAGATGCGATCGTCGATGGTTTTTTTCCAGTATTAGAATATTATGGCGAACTAATCGAGGAACTAGAAGATGAAGTGATGTTGCGTCCCGATCGATCTACTCTCGAAAAGATTTACAAGATTCGGCGAGAATTACTTACCATCAGACGGGCAATTTGGCCCCAAAGAGACGCGATAAATGCTTTGATTCGCGATGGTAGCCATCTGATAAGTAGTGAGGTTCAGGTCTATTTACGCGACTGCTACGACCATACAGTTCAGGTGATGGATATGGTAGAAACTTATCGAGAATTAGCCGCCGGATTGATGGATGTCTATCTCTCAGCGGTGAGTAACAAAATGAACGAAGTCATGAAGTTACTAACGGTGATTTCGGCAATTTTTATCCCGCTTACCTTTATTGCCGGAGTATATGGGATGAATTTCAAGTCTGATAAATCGCCTTTGAATATGCCAGAATTAGATTGGTATTTTGGTTATCCAGCTTGTATAGCCTTGATGTTAACTGTGGCGGGAAGTTTGGTGTGGTATTTCTGGAAGCGGGGTTGGTTCAAATCGACGATTTGAGGTAGGGGGATTTTAAATTCAGTCTAGATATGTAAAATTCTCGATTTTTCGTAGGGAAGGGGTGAGGGGTGAGGGCATATACTTGTAATCGCCCAGATCGTTTCCGTTGGCGACAGCCTACCGTTAGGTAAGAGCCTCTCCCCTGGAGAATCGTGAATACGGGGTTTTCCCTCATCCCCCATCCCTCACCACCGATTAACTTTTTTTCAACCAGCTAAACATGGCGCGGAGATCCTTCCCGACTGACTCGATTTGGTGCTCGGATTCCCGACGACGAATCGCAGTGAATCCGGCGTTACCAGACTGTTTTTCGAGAATGAATTCACGGGCAAATTGTCCCGTTTGAATTTCGGTGAGGACTTTTTTCATCTCGGCTTTGGTTTCGGCGGTGATAATGCGGGAACCGCGAGTATAGTCGCCGTATTCGGCAGTATTGGAGATACTATCGCGCATAGTTGCCAATCCACCTTCAACGATCAGATCGACGATCAGTTTGACTTCGTGGAGGCACTCAAAATAGGCGAGTTCGGGCTGATAACCAGCTTCGACTAGGGTTTCAAACCCAGCCTTAATTAGGGCACTCAAACCGCCACAGAGGACTGCTTGCTCGCCAAAGAGATCGGTTTCGGTTTCTTCGCGGAAGGTAGTTTCGAGGATTCCTGCGCGGGTACCGCCGACACCTTTGGCATATGCCATCGCTCGATCGCGTGCATGTCCCGAACCATCCTGATACACTGCAAACAATGCGGGTACCCCTTGCCCTTGCTCGTAAGTCCGTCGAACTAGATGTCCGGGGCCTTTTGGTGCGATCATGACTACATCTACATCTGCGGGTGGTACTACTTGCCCGAAGTGAATATTAAAGCCGTGGGCAAATGCCAACACGTCGCCAGCTTTGAGATTGGGGGCGATTTCTTCTTTATAGACTGTCCCTTGGACTTCATCGGGCAGTAAAATCATGATGAAGTCGGCGGCTTTGGCTGCATCTGCGACAGAATGCACTTTCAAGCCTGCTGCTTCAGCTTTGGCTGTCGATTTACTACCAGGATACAAGCCGACAATTACGTTTACGCCACTCTCTTTGAGGTTGAGTGCATGAGCGTGTCCTTGGGAACCATAGCCGATAATCGCTACAGTTTTGCCGTTCAATAGGTCTAAATTAGCATCAGCATCATAATACATCCGCGCCACGATCGATCTCTCCTTTACCTTGTCTGTACTCTTTGTCCTCGGTAGCGAAAACTACCACAGGCAGACCATTTTAGCATGTTGAGGTATGAGGGGGTGGGAAGAATGGGATGCACAAGTAGATAATAGTGAGGATGAGGATATCCTTCTAGATAACGTTACGGCTACTTCATGGGATGAGCAAGAATGGGCATGGTGATAGCAAGATTTGATGTTTTTCTGATGGTGCTCGATCCTACTAGTTGAATTTTTTCAGCAAGATCGATCTCATTCTTATACTTTCCCAATCGCCTCTGGCTATTTCATCTGCGGGAAATAAGCCTCCAGCCAATCCCACGGCGACAGCACCAGCGGCGAGGAAGGCGTGGGCATTATTTACGTTTATACCGCCTGTGGGGATGAGGGGGATATAACCGATCGGTCCTTGTAGTACTTCGAGATAGCTGACTCCGCCGACTGCTTGAATTGGGAATACTTTAATTGCGGTTGCGCCAAGGTTCCAGGCTGTGATGATTTCGGTGGGGGTTAAAGCTCCAGGGACGATCGGTATTTCGGCTTTAATACTTGCGGAAATAATATCTCGATCGACATGCGGTGTAAATATATACTCGGCTCCACAGGCGATCGATTCCCGCACATCTGCTAAATTTAATACTGTGCCGACACCGATCGAACAATGCGGTAATTCGGCTCTAAGTTGAGCGATTAATTCCCAGGGTCGATCGCTATTTGCGGTAATCTCAATTAATCTAATTCCGCCATCAGCTACCGCTTGCGCCATCTTTCGCCCAATTCGCCAATCTGATGCTCTGATAACTGCGATGATTTGATGCGATCGCACAAATTCCAACCAATTTTTATTGGTGTAGTCCATTATGCCTGATTGAGGAGGTTGGTTTTTGGCACGATCGTTATTAAATTCATAAACCTACCTTTATTGAGGAGGGCGGGTTTGAATGAGATTTTTGGCACGATCGTTATTGAATTCATAAACCCGCCCCTACAGTCCTTTGTTATTTTTTATTTTTTACATCGTTACTATAATCTTGGACTGCTTGAGTAATAATCGAGCGCAAATCGATATAAGGCTTTGCAAAGGGTGGTTGACGCTCGGTAAGTCCGAGTAAATCGGCGGTGACTAAAATTTGGCCGTCGCAGTCTTTCCCGGCACCGATGCCGATCGTCGGAATGGTGAGATTTTGGCTAATTAACAGGGCTAAATCGGCGGGAATGTGTTCGAGGACGATCGCGAATATTCCGGCGGCTTGTAGGGCGATTGCTTCGGCAAGGATGCGATCGCGATCTCGATCGGTTTGTCCTTGTTGACGATAGCCCAATTGATGTACTGATTGGGGTGTCAAACCGATATGTCCCATGACTGGGATGCCGATTTCGACTAAGCGCGCAATTGTGGCAACAATACTGTTATTACCACCTTCTAGCTTGACTGCCTGTGCGCCTGTCTCCTTGAGAATACGTCCTGCTGATGCGATCGCAACCTCGGTACTAGTTTGATAGCTGAGAAAGGGCAAATCGACCACGATGAGCGCGGTTTTGACTCCGCGTTTGACGGCTTTGGCATGATGAATAATTTCGTCGAGGGTGAGGGGTAAGGTATTTTCATAACCCAAAGTCACCATCGCCAGGGAATCACCCACCAAGATTATATCGATACATCCCGATTGGTCGAGGATTTGGGCGATCGCAAAGTCCCATGCAGTGAGTGCGACTAACTGTTTCCCTGCGGGTTTGTATTGAAGTAGCTGACGGATGGTAGACATAGTGGGGATCGATCGACATCAGTAGAGATGTGCTGTTGAGAGGGTTATACTTTTGACGATCTGACTTTTTGCTGACTTTTCCCTGACTTTTTTACCTTTTAAATCGAAATATATCGTTGGATTGAATGATTAATTTGGCTAAAGTAGTACTAATTCCAATACTAAATTGGATCGACTTTTAATCCAATTCATTACAAAGTATATCAGCGATCGCCAGACATTGGCACAAATGCGAACATGGCGGCGATCTGCTTTAAGTGCATTAACCGATAGACAGTTGAAAAATTGGCACTAAGATCGAAAAGTACTGGATTCGATCGACTACAATATTGCTATACAAAACGATCGACAGGCTGAATTGGCTATATGACTGGATTCGGTCGGGTTGCTACCATCAAAAGTCGGACATTAGAGTTGTTCGATCTCAGCAACTTAGATCCAGTCATCACAATCGTTTAAGGGGAGGGGAAAGAATCGATCGCATGACTAATACAATAGAAAAAATTATCACTGAGTGGGAATCCCGCATTGCGACAGAATGTAGCGGGCAATCGGCGATCGCTCAAACTAGTATTCTCAACTGGCTCATGGGTGAAGATCGTCAACGGTTGGCAGATATCGCTCCAGATCGGCTGCAAATAGCCCAAGGAGCGATGGATTATCGACTCAGAATACTCGTCCAAAGATATCTAGGATTGCCCCCAGAACGGGCTTACAAGAACCTGATGCAACGTTTGGGTGGATTGGCAATCCTCCGCGATAAGATTAGGGCGTGGTTGACGCTCAGTAGCGATAGACGGCGAACTGTCGTAGATGTCTTGCAAGAAGTCATCCAGGAGATGCTTCAGAGCGATAAGTATATTCAACAGCAAATTGCTTGGATCGGTCAATGTACCCGCAATCCTCGGCTGCGAGATACGCTCCTGTTTGCCAGTATAGAGGAATACTGCCTCAGACCGATCCGCGACAGACCTCTACTTAGCTATCGGTTTGTCAATTACCTCCGTCGCTCCCAAAAAGGTGGGATTACCAATGTACCCCAAGACGATCTCGTCAAACTGGTATCGGATGAGATTGTCGGCGATCGTGATAATACCTTGAGTCTGCTCGATCGACAAGCCCAAGAAAATTATCAACAGCAGCAAGAGTGGGAAGATACCCAAGCTACGCGAGATCGAGTCAAACATAGACTACATGACTATCTCGTTGGCAAGCTAGGCGAGGTGGCGGGAATCTGGCTCAATCTCTATCTTCAGGGTAAAACTGCGGAATCAATCTCGATCTCACTGAAGATGGATATCAAACAGGTATATCGGCTCCGAGAAAAGATCGTTTATCATAGCCTCAAAGTCTTTGCAATTGGCTCTGAGTCAGAACTCGTCTCCCAATGGTTGCACATCTCGCTCCAAGAACACAACCTGGGCTTGACACACCCCCAATGGGAGCGTTTCTGCGAGAGTTTGGCACCCAAGCAACTAGAAATCCTCACTAGTCTGAAAGATGGAACTCCTGTAGCCTCGATCGCCAAATCTCTCAAACTCAAAACCAATCAAGTTACAGGGGAATGGAGTCAGATTTATTTGGCTGCACAGGCGATTAGGGTGAGTTAGGGGACGGGGGAGAGGGGGGGATGGGGGGACGGGGGGACGGGGGGACGGGGAGAA
>JANOPX010000202.1:0-9389 GCA_031422115.1 Chamaesiphon sp. VAR_4_metabat_408
AGCGATCCCATACATTTGCGCTCTCGCGACGTTGTAAGGTTGCAGTCATTTGCTTATAATTGCGATAAATTTTTTAGGTGCTGGGTTTGTTTTCTCCCCCATGCCTTTTATATTAGGGCATATATTTAGGTTTGTAAAGGGGTCTTCAGAAACTAATTTGCGGTTTTGATGCAAATTGGTTGAGTTCGAGGGCGATCGCATCAGGGATCGATGTGCTCAAGTTGCTACTGGGGCGGATTACCCGCAATTGTTAAGGAAATATGAGAATATCTAAATTTAATTCTTAACCTGGTGGCCATGTCATGGATCGATCGCCCAATAAGTGCAGGTGGAGGTGAAATACTGTCTGTCCACCATCACTGCCTGTATTGATGACGATCCGATAACCATTGACTAGTTTTTCTTGGATGGCGACTTGCTGGGCTGTCAATAATAAATGTCCTAGGAGTGCTTCGTCGGTGGGCTGGGCGGTGGCGATCGATTCGATGACTTGTTTGGGGATAATCAGGATATGGACTGGGGCTTGGGGATGTAAGTCGCGGAAGGCTAGGGATCGATCGTCTTCATATACGATGTCGGCGGGGATTTCTTTACGGATGATTTTGCTGAAGATGGTTTCCATGGGATTTTGGCGTGTGGTGATTGGAAGTTTGCGGTGGTTTCCCTCAACCCACCCCCAGCCCCTCTGAGCCTACCCTGTACACACATATCCGATTGAGTTGCTGCGTAGTCCTTTTACCCCACCCCAGCCCTCCCCGAGGATGCGGGGAGGGAGTTAGATGTTAGAGGGGGGGGTGGGTAGCCGATCTTCTGTGGATTCAAAGACGGGGCAACAGCCGTCGGGGGTGACTTTGAAGCCATTGAGGGGCGATCGAGGGTTGTAGCAGTGTCGCCCGCGTTGGTGGCGACAGTTGCCACAACAGTGGATGTCTGATGTGGGTTGGGAAGCTTGTTTTTCGAGAAGTTCGCGCTGGGAAATGGATCGAAGAACGATTTCTTCACCTTGCCATCTGGCTTCTACTACACCAGTATCGGCGAAGTTGTGCCAACGAGGGTCAATAGAGATTGCAGTAGGGAGGGTGATATTAATCGATCGATCTGATTCGCTCAGTTCGCCCTCATAATTGGGATCTGGAGGTGGGGCAGGTTGGATGAATGTATCGCCGATCGGTAGATGGACGAGAGTACCGACGGCTGGAGAATGAACGTGATAGCGGTTTTGCAGCTCTTCTAGGGCGGTCAAATCGGCTAGATAGCTGGGAGAGCCATGAATGAAGACGACGTGCTTGGGGCGGAGGTTATGGATGAGCTGAACTGTGCCTGCGCCGTCGGAGTGTTCGCTCAAAAGGTAGGTATCTGTGGCGATTTTGGATAAGTCGATTGGTGGGGGCGACGGGTTCTCCAGCGGAGATTGCTCTCCGCCAACGGGTAATAATACTAACCAGGGAAATGGATGTCCCTCTATATATGTGTTTAAATCTGCTTCTGTACTGACGATCGCAATACATGGACGTTGGACGGTTTGGAGGGTGTCGGAAGTGAGTTGGCGAACGTGGGGACGAACTTTTTCATCCCAAAATAGGGACTGATGGCGGGCAAAGTTTTGGACGGATGGGGGAAAATGAGGGAGTAGTTGCAGATATACATCGCAACCTGCGGCGATGGGAGCATCTACCCAAATATCGATATCGCGCCCAGTAAATAGGTGATGACTCCGCAATAATATCAATAATTCTTGAGCGATGCCGAGGGCAGAAACTGGCAGTAGGATCGATCGTTTTTCGTTGATGGCTCGATCGATTCGCGCCATGAGATTATTTTCCTGCTGGCGGCGGTGGGGATGACGGGATGTGCCGTATGTGCCTTCGACGATGGTTACGTCGGGATTGAGATTGCGAATTGTATCGAGGTGCAATCCTTCGACGAGGCGAGAGTTGGAGAGGAAGAAGTCGCCTGTATAAAAAACGCGATAAGATCTGTCGGCTCCAGTATAGGTCAATAAAATCGCTGCCGCACCAGGTAAATGACCAGCGGGGAAAAATTCGGCAGATAGCCCATCTTGAAATTCGATCGATCTTCGCCAAGGTAGAGCCTGACTGAATTCGGGGACACCTGCTTCATCATTCAACCAATTCAATGGGAGTAGTTGACTGGTGACTTCGCTGGTATAAATTGGCAGGGTGGGAAAGGCTCGATGTAGATCTAGTAAACCTTTGGCTCGATCCGCATGAGCATTACTACACAAAACTAAGTCGCAAACAGGGAGGTTGTCCTCATCGCTGAGGCTCGAAATATCTGTCAATCCACAATCTAGTAAGATCCGATGTGGCCCCATTTTAACCAATAAGCACACCCCTTCGTCACCATGACCAACGCCATAGGGAAGGCAAACTAAATCTTCTGATTGATATTGGGGCACAGTAGACAAGGGGAAAGTTCGAGGGCTAAATCTTGTCGATCGATTAGTATTTAGTGAGCGGAACCATTGCCATGATACTTGTCAGAATCATAGAAGCCATTGCGGGTACCAAAAAATAAGGTACAGACAATGAATAAAATGGTCAGAATCGGCAATACTGCTTTGATGTCCATAATGGTTTGGTTGAGGCTGTAGTTGCTGAGTAAGTATTCACTATTCATTATTGAGGGTTCGATCGTTTCAGGCAAGGATCGTTAATTATTCTTTAGATGTGCTGACACTGGCGATTACTTCCGATCGGCTCCACTAACGACTAAACTAATTATAGTTATCTCTAGTGTAAATGATGGATTGGCAGCTATTAGGCTTGACTTTTGTGACGGTTTTTGTTGCGGAAATTGGCGATAAGAGTCAGTTAGCGGCGATCGCGTTGGGTGGTAGTAGTTCGCACCCACGGGCTGTATTTTTTGGTTCGGTAGCGGCTTTACTATTGACTAGTGTGATTGGGGTGGTGGCTGGTGGGGAGATGGCGGCATTTTTGCCGACGAAAGTTCTCAAAGGTTTTGCTGCACTTGGTTTTGCGCTGATGGCGGTGCGGTTGTTGTGGGTTGAGGAGTAGATTTTAAGTTAGGTAACTGGCGACTAAAGTCGCAGCTAGTGATGCAAAGTCCGCCTAAAGCTGTACTAAGATCTAGAGTGTCCTAAACGATGTGGCTATTGGTATACTTCTACAAACTTGTCGGATCGATACCTAGTTCGCGTAATTTAGCGGCTAAGAGTTCGGCTCGTCGCTCGGCTTCATCTGCACGTTGATTACCTTGCTCGGCTTGTTGACGACGGAGATCCAATTCTACAAAGCTACAGTTCACGCATCCGCAAAATCCAAAATCCAAAATGGTATTACTACTCTCCAGCAGAAAGGCGATTTTTGGGTAATTGTATCGGCTCGACTTCGACCACTTCTACTTCTACTAGTGGCGTATTGATGAATTGTGGGAGTCTCAGGGGTGCTCCGAGGGACTCTGGTATCGATAGAGACTCTTCGGGAATAGTGAGGGGTTGTTCGAGCCAATAGCTGGCTGTTGGTAATGTTAGTTCCAAATCTTCTAGTGGGCGAGGAATGACCATGATCGATCGCAATTCCCCAATACTAGCGGCTGCTGACATCCCCGCATCGAGGGCAAAGGTGACATTGGAGACAGTGCCGCGAATAATTGCGGTACAGAAGCCAGAACCAGTTTTTTCATAGCCGGAAACGTGGACATCGGCGGTTTTGAGCATGGCATCCATTGCTCCCACCATTGGCGGAAAACCACGAGTTTCGAGTAGCCCAATCGCCAGATTACTGAGTTGGCTCTTGCCATTTACTTGAGCCAACAGTCTGGTGCTAATCGGGAGCACGGCATCGAGATTGGGCAAAGGGCGAGGAATCACCGATTGATATACCAATTCGTCCATTTGCTCGGCAACTTCCGCACCCGCAGCTACAGCCAACCGTACCTCGGCAAATCTACCGCGAATTACTGCGGTACAATAACCATTGCCAATTTTTTCATACCCGACGAGAGTGACATTGGCAGATTTGACCATCATGTCTGCGGTTCCCACCATCGCCGGAAAGCTGCGAGTGGATATTAACCCGATGGCACTTTCAGCATGAATATTGAACATGGTTGGCTGTGGAACCCCAAGAGAAAAAGGTATCGATAAATCGGCGATTAGTTAACTCTACCTTCAACTTCGTCACGAAATTGTTGGACTTCTTCAGTATAACCAATTGGTAGAATCCGCTCAACGTTGGGGTGGGGTCGAGGGATGATTACCCATGATTCGAGGGTGCCGCCGTGGACTTTTTCTACTACGTCGATACCAGCCGCGATCGCCTGCTTGACTTCCGAAACGTCTCCACGCACGTTGACGGTAAATCTAGCACTCCCAGCGCGAAGGTAGCCCACTAGGGTGACACGTCCAGCTTTGAGCATTGCATCGGAAGCCGCGAGAACTGCGGGAAAGCCTTTGGTTTCGATCGAACCAACTGCCTGTTGTGAACCTAGAACGTCAGCCATTTAGAATTCCTTAGAGTTTGGAGTTTGGAGTTTGGAGCGAAAAGTGCAATCTTGTCACGAATCGGGTCACCCGCCCAGTTGGGTTTCCCCAAGTGAAGCACCTTTTCAAGACAGTTTGGAGTTTGGAGTTAGACCCAAAATTCTCTGGATGCGGAGGTATATTGGATTGGTAATACGCTCTCGACATTGGCGGGGGGATTGGGGACAATGTAGTGGCTGACGATCGCACCTTTTTTGGTGGCTTCTCCAGCAATTACTCCAGCGGCGACGGCTTGTTCGACTGCCGAAATAGTGCCGCGAACTGCGACGATAAATTCGGCACGTTCGGCCATGCCATAGTAGACTAGGGTGACGTTGCCAGCTTTGACCATTGCATCAGCAGCAGCCAAAACTGGTGGAAAACCATCGGTTTCGATCGTGCCAACTGCTTGTCTGGAACTTCGAGTATCATCAGCCATCGAAAATATTCTCCTTGTGAATCCCTACTCGAAATTAGTCCAACCAACCGATATCGGTGTTGGCGCGACGACGAGCGGTTTCTTCACTGGATTGAGTTGGGCGAGCTGTTAATCCGCTGCCCCGCGCGGCTGGAGCTTTGGCGAGTGCGCTGCTTTTGGCTTTGGCTGGAGTTTGTCCTTGTGCGGCCAATTTGACGATCATTTCTTTAGCATCTTTCAATTCTTTCATCAAGGTTGTAAGTTGCTCTTGCTGATCTTTGGCTGCTTGAGCGGCTTTTTGAGCGGCATCGTCATTAGCTTGAGTCATATCGGTTGTGGTTGTGGGTGTTGGTGTTGGTTCGCTGGTAGCTGCTGTTTCCCGTGGGGGGATGACTAATGGTTGCTGCATTTCTTGCCGCAATACATCAGATGCTGATTGTTGTCTTTTTTTAGGTATCGCCATATTTAGCTCCAATCTTTCCAGATTTCATTGACGACACAGCGGTAGTCGGCTGCTGCGGGTGCGGCTATTCGACCTTTGTATTGGCTGATGGGTAAACCCGCCATCGCTGCCCGTTCGTGGATTTTCAAATTCCGAATTACTGTATAATAAACCGGAATCTGACATTCTAATAGGGTTTGTTGTGCTTCTTGGGCTTCTCTCAAGCCGCGAGAATTGACTTTGGTAAGTAAGACGCGATGGGTAATCTGAGCGGGGATTACCACTTGTCTGACTGTCCGAATCAATGCGGCTAGATCCATTGGTGCGGGTGGGGTTGGTAGTACCAAGTAGTCGGCGATCGGCAAAATCGCGCCCAATGCTCCAGATTCCAAGGCGGGTGGCATATCGACAACAACGATGTCGTAGTCTGCCCACTGCTCGCGACTCACTCCGGTTAAGCTGTTGAGTGCGGTAGTCTCAAAGCCCAAATCTTGACCTTCGGATTGCTTTACCCACCAACTAGCCGAGCCTTGAGCGTCTGCATCCACTAGTAGCACCCGATGCTGTTCCCCAAATATTGCCGCGAGGTTAATCGCTGTCGTGGTTTTACCCACACCACCTTTACCGTTCAACACGACGAGAATTTTGGTTGAGTCTAGCTTGGGTGGTGAGGGTTTAATCATCGGTGGAAGTATTGGGGAAAAGTTTGCGTTTAAGCCTGTCGAAGTTTGCACGTCCAGCAACGGCTTTGACGGATGGAGTATCGATTTTAACTTCCACTGTGACCGTTGTTTGGATTGTCTCCTCAATCGGTTGGCTCTTGGGGGGTGCCTCTACATGCGGCTTTTCGGTGGGTTGGGTATCCCAAGCGTCTGCGGTGTCCCAGAGCTGTTCTAGGGTGGGTTCTGGTTCGACGACAGGTGGAGCGACGACTGGGGTAGGTGGCGGCGAAATCGGTAAATCCGCAGTCTCTACGACAGATACTTCACCGCGACTGCGATCGCCGACGATCGAACCTGGCGCAATGACAGCACCTTCCTCGATCTGCGGATCTAATACAGTAGTACCCGAACCGATACAAGCATTTTGCTCGATCGATCCAGTCCCAATAATCATCACCCCACGACCCAAGCAGACTCCAGCCCCAATCTCCAAATTTCCCTTGGCTGCATGAACGATCGAACCTGTGCCAATGCACACTCCCGCCCCAATTGTCAAGATACTATCTGGATCGGCTTGAAGTAAGACTCCAGGCGCGATTGCCGCAGTAGGATCGATCGACACATTGCCACTGAGATGGACGGGGACTACCTCCCTAGAGAAAGATTGCAACTTGGTTAGCATTGGAGGTGGTTCAGGGCGCAGGAAACGGGAAATTACCAGCTCGAAGGGTAGGCGATAAGGTAGTCAAACCAGATTGAGCGTAGGTTGGGTTGAGCCTCGTTCGCGAAGCGTCTCCTTTGGAGAAAACCCAACTCTCTAGAATGGTTGGGTTGTTTCCTATCGGGGATAACCCAATGCTCTGGGGTTGTTGGGTTATTTCGAGGCGAAAGGCTACGCCAACGAGGCTCAACCCAACCTACATATATGTATATTATTAAATCCTCATTGCTACTCAGTCCGTGTAGACGGACTTTGTTTACATAGCCGCGATTTTAATCGCCAGCTTTTTCGCTCCAATTGTTTGCTGGTAACATTTTGCCATCGGCTTAACGTGTTAGCGTTATGGACGTTGGATGATTTGTTCGTGAACGCGCCGCTTGGCTTGTTTGTCGATGCCAATCAACCGGACATATTCACCTTGGTGATCTGCCAGACATGTTTCTAATTCAGAAATTGCGTCTTGAATCCGAGTAGCAGAAACTGGCTTGCAAGTGTGCCAAGAACTGCTCCGAAACCGACGAAGATCGGCGTGTTCGGTGCTGATTTGGTAGCTACTTTCCAGTAGGCGACGGACGGAGGCAACTATTTCAGGACTGAGAGTAGTTTTGACGTTACCAACAGCATGAGCACCACCAAAGGAGCTATTGAATGAAGTAGTTTGGCTACCACCACCAGTACTGAGGGTGACAGGCTCACCAGGCTTGTGAATCAGTACTTCTGTGACTCTTCGGCGAGCGGTAGTATCGATGCCGATTAACCGAACGTAATCATGTTCGTGGGCGGCGACTAGCTCTGTGAGCATGGCGATCGCTTCACCTTCACGAGTACCCTGATAAGATGGGCCACTAGTCCAAGAAGTTGCCCGATAACGCCGAGCATCAGCAAACTCTGTCCCAATCCGATAACCTTGGTTCAACAGTTGTCTAACGGTACCAGCGACATCACCGCCGCCACCATTACCAGCTCCATTCCCATTACTGGCAGCAGTAGCTAGGGTGGCACTACCACCAGCACTTTTCGATTTACCGACTTGAGTCACCGCACCATCAGGGCGTTGAATCATCAATTCCAATACCCGCGTGCGGGACTGGGGATTCACACCCAGCAGTTGAACGTATTCACCTTGATGCTCGTCAAGCACAGTGGTAATGCTAGCTAGTACCGTACTTTCATTCCCTTGGGCGATAGGGGCACTCTGCCACGAACCAGTGCGAAAACGACGGGCATCAGCGAACTCGATGCCGACGCGATTGCCTTGGCTCAATACCCGACGAATTTCTTGGCGAACGCCATCACTAATAGTACTCATATCTTTTCTACTTATAACGATCGATGAATTTAGATAATAATTTCTAATTACGAGGCATCTCGTTTGCTGTATGTCAACTCATTCCCTACCACCACCGTATCGACAATGGCTACAATCAGCGCATCAACGGGATAGCGGTCTTTGCTGGAGACTTGACGGGCAGCACTGCCCAGACTTACCAAAACTACTTCTGTCAAACCTGCGCCCACACAGTCGGCGGCGATTTCATACTCTGGCAGCTCGTTGCCTGTGGCATCGAGCATTTGCACGAGTAAAAATTTTGTTCCAGTCAAACTCGGTTCTTTATGGGTACTGACTACAGTACCCATCACTTTAGCTAGCTTCATTTCTGACTAAGAACGTCTACCGCCGATGGATAGAGGGCCTGGGCCATTTAAGCTATCGCGAAACTGTTGAACATCTTCGGTGTAACGCATGGGTAGAACGTACTCAAGGTTCTCATGAGGGCGAGCGATGATGTGGGTGGACAATACTTGTCCGCCATTGACCCGTTTTACGGACTCAACACCAGCAGCAACTGAAGCTTGGACTTCAGATACATCACCACGAACGATGACGGTGACGCGACCGCTACCGATTTTTTCGTAGCCAACTAGTGTAACACGAGCGGCTTTGACCATCGCATCCGCTGCTTCTACCACTGCGGGAAAGCCCAGTGTTTCAATCATCCCAACTGCAATTGACATTTGTCTACGATTCCTGATTTTTTAGTTAATGCGGTATGTAGCTAACTTCGACTAGACGCGGAATTTCTCGACATCCTCTGTATAGTTCATGGGCAAGACGTACTCAAGGTTCTCGTGGGGACGAGCGATGATGTGAGTGGATAGCACTTCGCCACCATTAACCCGTTTGATGGATTCAACACCAGCAGCTACGGAAGCTTGAACTTCGGATACATCACCACGAACGATGACGGTAACGCGACCGCTACCGATTTTTTCGTAGCCAACTAGTGTGACCCGTGCGGCTTTGACCATGGCATCAGCAGCTTCAACGACGGCTGGAAAACCTTTGGTTTCAATCATTCCCACGGCAATAGACATATATTTTCCCTTAGAGTAATTTTAGTAGTCGGAGACTCGATCGACCTATCGATCGAAGTCTATTTTCAATAGAACGCACCAATTGCTTTCATAGATTTTTGACTATGAAAGCTCGGATGATAGAGATCCGCTAAAGTCAAGCATAGACTGATAGGTTGCGCTTTGGCAATATAAGCAAGCATTTTATTTTGTTAAGCTAGACATCAGGATATTTTATCTTTAGAGCGGATTATTGAAAGAGATGTTATGGGAAGGGGGGAGAGGGG
>JANOPX010000203.1:0-1569 GCA_031422115.1 Chamaesiphon sp. VAR_4_metabat_408
ACCGAAATATTCGATACTTATTTTGGGACTCCACATGGTGTAAATTTCTCCCATGCAGCGGCGATGTTCGGGCTTGACTACTACCATCCGCAAACATCCGATCAGCTAATTCGGGATTATCGCCAAGCACTAGCACAGAATTGTAGTGCGATTATTGAAGTTACAACCGATCGATCTGACAATTTACAGCTACATCAGGCTCTAGACAGAGAGATTCAGCAGCAGTTCAAACAGGTTGATTAGATTGTGACATCCAAAATTCTAGCTACAACGATCGAAGTTTGATGTTCGGAAACTCTCGTTCGTCCGATCCTGTCTTAGACTAGGATAAGATGCCTGTGAGCATCTTTATTAATTTCAAGTTGAGGGCAAGATTTAGTGTTTTTTAGTATTGTCATTCCTACTTATAATCGGCTGCCGATCCTTCAAAAATGTGTGAGCGCATTAGAACTGCAAACATTCGATCCACAGATCGTAACTGACTATGAGATCGTAGTTGTCGATGATGGTTCTACTGATGGAACAATCGAATGGCTCAATCACAACACGACTAAATTAGCTCACGTCAAAGTCTATGAACAAGCCCATCAAGGTGCATCTGCTGCCAGAAATCTCGGCGTAGAAAGAGCTACAGGCGATACGATTATTTTTATTGACAGCGATCTGGTAGTTACAGAAACTTTTTTACAATCTCATGCAGAGGCATTATTAGAGGGTCAAAAAACTATAGGAAGCAATAAACTATTTACCTATGGTGCCGTAATTAACACGGCTAATTTTGAAGACCCGACATCTGAACCTTATAAGATCATGGATTTTTCCAATGCTTACTTTGCCACCGGAAATGTAGCGATCTCCAAACATTGGCTAATTGAAGCTGGGCTGTTCGATCTAGGATTTAGTCTCTACGGCTGGGAAGATTTAGAACTTGGCGTGCGACTCAAAAATCTGGGAATTAAAATGATTAAATGTCCGGCTGCTGCTGGCTATCATTGGCATCCAGCCTTCTCCCTCGATCGAATCCCTCGGATGATCGAGCAGGAAATCGAACGCGGTAAAATGGGTGTCGTCTTCTATCAAAAGCACCCAACCCTTGACGTAAAAATGATGGTGCAGATGACCGTATTTCACCGAATCTTGTGGAATATCTTGTCTCTAGGGGGCTTACTCAATGAACATACCCTCAAACCACTGATGCAATGGTCGATCGATCGAGGTAATCCGCAATTAGCCGAACAGTTTGCCCGAATATTCCTCAACCAATATAGCGTCAAAGAAGTGCATCGAGCTTATCAAGCCAGCTTAAAATCAAGTAGCTAACCAAAGTAACTTATTTTGATCATAGCTACACTCCAAAATATTACGAAAACATCAAAACAATAACCAATCAACCGTTTTTGTTGGGATATTTTTAAGCTGTGCTCAATTAACCATTTAGTAATTAAGAATAGCGGCATTGAGACAATCGTAATGCCTATGAAAAGCAGAATCTCCCGATTGTAATAACCACCACCTTCGATCGAAATCAGCTTGATAAACGATGCAACATAAGCACCGAGATGAATGGAT
>JANOPX010000204.1:0-30416 GCA_031422115.1 Chamaesiphon sp. VAR_4_metabat_408
CAATTAATCTGTAGGGGCGTGGTCTTGTGCCCGCCCATTATCGCTGCGATAATATCTCGGCAGTACATGACATAAATTAGTTAGTTCCGCTCAATTGAATATAACAACTATTCCCAATTGGTTTTCGCCAGAATTGATATCTTTAGTTCTATTTTACTAAGTAATCGCATGAATAAAAAATGGATTGAGAGATCGATTCTTGCCTCCGTCGTCTTATTGTTTGTCATATTTACTAGTTCTCTTGCTGCAATAGCTCAAGGTTCCCCATTCCACTGGGAGTACATCAATGTGAATATGGATGTCCAGAATAATGGCGATATCTTAGTCACGGAAACTCAGAAATATATATTCGATCGAGACCATACAAATAAACGTTATCGATATATTTCTCTAGATAAAGTTGATGCGATTAAAGATATATCCGTCACAGAAAACAATCGGCTAATTCCTAGCACTCGTAAGATCGCTGATAATAAACTGTCGATCGAATGGCAACATAAATTAAAACCACCATCAGCACATACCTTTGTTTTAAAATACAGAATCATCGGCGGATTGCAAATTCAAGGTGAGTCTACCCTAGTATATTGGAAAGCAATCTTTGCCGATCGCAAAGCCCCAGTCGATCGGGCTAATGTTCGAGTACAACTACCGCCAGAACTAGCTGGAAAGGTATCGAGCTTTACTAGTTATGGGGCTAGCTCGATCGATCGAGAACTAAATCCTCGGACATTTGAATTTGTCGCGAGTGAGCCGATACCGCCAGGACAGGAATTAGAAGTTAAAGTTGCATTTCCTGCCGAAATAATTAGCAACTCAACATCTAAACAGAAGAGAAAGAGTATTGATGTGGTAGAAAGAATTCAAGTAATTTGCTTGTTGGTCCTTGTAGCCCTATTGGTTTTAGGTGTTCCGTTTCTATTATTCGTATACATACCTTGGCAAATAATTGTGATTTTAAGACGACGTTGTCCTAATTGTAAAGGATGGAAATTAGATCGTAGGGTCGAAGTATTAGTAACTGCAACTAAAGAGACAAGAGGAATGCAACAGGTGACTCATCACTGTAGTAGTTGTTCCTACCATCGTCAATATAATGAATACTGGAGTTATTCCAGTGATGGTGGTGAAGGCGGTGGTGGCGGTGGTGGCGGCGGTGGCGGCGGTGGCGGTGGTGGCGGTGGTGACGGCGGTGGTGGCTAATCCAGATCGAATTACGATAGCCGATCTCAATCATCCATAGATATCATTTGGCGATCTCATCCCCACTCGATCGCCCATACCTCAAGCAAACCCGCTATTATTACTCAAATATCTGACGCGATCGACTGTAAAGTTCCGACAGATTAGCCCAGATTCAATCTTTGCTGGTATTGCCCGACTAGATCTTTGCCTAGATTGAGGTCTGTGGGGCTGCTGTAGAGGACTTGTCTGGCTCTTTCGGCTAAGTCAGCCAAAAGGGGATCTTCGGCTCTTCCTTTGCCCATAGCCTTGGCGGTGAGAGCATCTAGTCGCCCGCGCAACTCATTGCGAGTATCTAGTGGGAGCCGATTGGCGATGAGTGTCGATCGAGCTAGGATCGTATATGCTTCAATCCTACTCATCCAATTTGTCAAGCCGACTTGAATGGGGGGGGTGATTCCCGATCGAAATTTGGCTTCCAAGCGTTCCAACCATTGAGCTAAGGCGGTTAGATCTTCGGCGGGTAAGGATGACATGGGTAGATGATGCCCGACTTTAGCCTGACTTTCAGTATAGGCAGCGATCGCTTCTCGATCGAGTTGCTGCAACCTGGCTAATTGTTGATGTGCGGTAATAAATGCCGTTTGAAGATCTTGCCGTTGTTTGGCGAGATCTTCTAATTCGCGGCGAGTGTTATTAATTAAGGGGGTAAGATCGATGGTGAAGGTTTGACTTACGCCTAATGGATCTCGATCGATCTGGGCTTGAAGATTGCCAAAATTAGTTTGGGCGAAAGTTAGTGCGGGGGAGGTGGATACTTGGAGTTGTTGGGCTAGCTGTTGCAAGTCGAGTAAGGATTGATGGGCAGTAATTAGTTTTGATTCTAAATCGTTCCAGGCTGTCTCGACGGCGACAAAAATATCACGGGCGATCGTAAAAGCGGATACCATGCGATCGAGTAGTGCTGTCGGCGAAATTTTTTGGACTTGACTGCTAGAGCTGAGTAGATCTCTTTGAGCGAGGGGTGTTTGGATACAGGGTAACTGAATCGATGCGCCCATCATCAGTTGATAAATCTCTTCGAGTCGATCGTCACTAATAAATAGAGCGGGTAATTCTTGTCGCAATTTACTTGTTCGATCGATCGTCCTAGTTAATAATTCTAGATCCTCAAACAAACAATCGATCGCCGTTAATGCCACATCGACTCGTTGTTGAGTTATCCCTGTCAAATTAGTCGGTGTCCCCATTCCCTGTACCCGTTGATAAGCAGGTAAATCGTATAAATCTAGCAAGTTTTGATTAGCAGCAGCGACTTTTTGTCGCCAGTCAGCCAATAATCGATCGATTTGAGGCAGATTTGTAGTCATTTCGTGGCAACAGTAATGAGCATCTTGGTAAAGATTATAAGATTGACACCCCAAATCGATCTTAGTACTTAGAGGCTGTTTTCCAAGTATAAAGCGACACTAAATATCCCTCCTAGCCACCGCTTGGTGGCACGCTTGGCACGAGGAAACCGTCTAACGACACATCTGTGCCAAGGGCAGGCTAACGCCAACGCCTACAGTAAAGGTTCCATCCGCAAGTCTGGGGGGAACTGGAGTCAAAGCGGATTGGTGACAAATTGCAGGTTCGGGATGGGGACAGGGGATAATTCTAAGGTAGAATCTTTCCAGCGATACTGGGCAGAATATGGATCCTCAATTAATTGTAAATGGCATCGCCTTGGGTAGTATTATTGCTCTTGGTGCGGTTGGTTTGACTTTGACGTATGGCATTTTGCGATTGTCAAACTTTGCACATGGCGATTTGATGACTTTGGGTGCATTTGTAGCCTGGATGCTCAATCGGAGTCAGATTCCAGTATTTAATAATATCTGGCTGTCGATGTTGGTAGGAATTGCCGCGACTGTGGGAGTGGGATTACTATCGGAAGCAGTGTTGTGGAAACGGATGCGGCGGGTGAGGGCAACATCGACTACGTTGGTGATTATTTCGATCGGTTTGGGATTATTTCTACGGAATGGAATCTTACTAATCTGGGGTAGTGATGTCAAAACCTATGATTTGCCGATTAGTGAGGCGATCGATCTATTCGGCATCAAGATTAAGTTCTACAATATCGTCGTACTCGGTTTGGCAATTGTGGCGATCGCTGGATTGCACTTTCTGCTCCAGAATACCAAAATTGGTAAGGCGATGCGAGCTGTAGCTGATGATATCGATCTGGCGCGGGTAACGGGTATCGATGTGGAAAAAGTGGTTTTGTGGACGTGGATTATTTCCGCTAGTCTAACTGGTTTGGGTGGGCAAATGTACGGCTTGGTAAATAATGTCCAGCCGAATATGGGTTGGTTTCTAATTATGCCGATGTTCGCTGCTGTAACGTTGGGGGGGATTGGCAATCCCTATGGAGCCATCGCTGGAGCACTGATTATTGGTGTGGCGCAGGAATTGGCAGTCCCTATCGTCGGTTCCCAGTATAAATTAGCAGTCGCTCTCGTCATTATGGTACTGACTCTACTATTTCGACCCCAAGGTTTGTTCAAAGGTACCGCGTAGATTAAATTAACCCTATAGTTTTTTAGCGAGGGGAGGGGTAAGGGGCGAGGGCATGAACTAGTAATCGCTCAGAGTTTAACGGGAATATTGGTTTTTCTCTCACCCCTCACCCCTTGGAATATATCAAGGCTGACAGATAGAGTCGCTGGTAGAATTGGGTTGAGAATAGCTGAAGTAGCTGCTCGGATGAAAAATCGATTTCTTGTTTAGACTCGAATCTGGCAGTTGACGATGGGAGAGATACTCCTGCAATTGACGACAGCCTTTGGCATAAGAAGCATCGAGGGTGAGGTATTCTCGCTCCAATTTAGTGAGGTTCCAAAATTTCATTACGCCATGAGTATCGACGGCGATGATAGTTGTACCATCTGGACTATATGCTAGGCTCATACCTTTAAAACCCTCAATGGTGCGGCGCAATTCACCTTGACGACTCCAAAACTTAATGCGCCGATCTCCGCCGCTGACAGTAGCGATTTCTTGGGAATCAGGGCTAAATTGAATGTCTTCGATCGCATCTTGATGTCCTCGATATTTGATGATGGATTTGCCGTCTTCAATATTCCACAATCTTACCATACCATCGATACTTGAAGCGGCGATCGTCTGACTATCGGGACTAAAACTGACTTTAAGTAAAGTCTTCATTTTTCCTTCATTGTCTTGGAATACGCGCACTTTCCTAAAATCGCTGGTACTGTAAAGTTCTACGCCATCACTAGTATTAATCGCCAAATATTTATTATCGGGACTGAATTTGACTCTCCAAACCCAATGGTTGTTATTAGCGACCGTAAACTCTTTGAATAGCTTACCATCATTCGCATCCCAGATTTTTAGTTTGCGATCTTCACCGACAGAAGCTAGATAGCGAGAATCTGGACTATAGCTGACATCATAAGCATAATTATCATGCTTTAATGTTCGCACGAGTTTTCCATCGGCTACTTGCCAAATTTTGACAGTATTATCTTCACTAGCTGAAGCGATCGATTTATCATCGGGACTAAAACTGAGTCCAAAAATCCAATCTTTATGCCCGGTAATAGTTCTAATTAGACTACCATCTGCTTGCCAAATTCTAACTATGTTGTCAGAACCTCCGGTAGCGATATATTGCCCACTATGGCTATAAATGACTCTTTGAATGACTAGTTGACTGGCACTAATATTGCGTTCTAAAGCGCGATCTGGTTCCCAAATTGTGACCTGATAATCGGCACCTGGTAGAGCGAGTCGTCTACCGTCTGGACTATAAATAATTCCTTTATATTCTGATTGATTTCCACCAATTGTGGTTAGTAAAATATTGCCCCAATCGTTAGGAGTTAAGGTAGAATTACGGTCAGACATGATGCGATCGAAATCCCAAATTTTGATGGTTCTATCTCCCGATCCTGCCGTGGCTATTTGGCGATTGTTAGGATGAAAAGCTAAATAAAATCCACCATCATGGATTTTATCGATAGTTTTCTTCAATTGAAATTTGCCATCATCAATTTTCCAAATTTTCATACTTTCATCACTCCCACCACCAGCGGATGCCAACCACTTTCCATCTTGACTAAAGGATAGTGAATATGCCCAGTCTCGATGTCCAGTGAGAATTTGGGGAGATTTATCTGTTTGCCACGTCCAAATTTTGATAGTCTTATCTGTACTAGCCGCAGCCAAAAATTTACCATCACTACTAAATTTGAGATCGCGAAACCCATGAGTTCGATTGTTGATGACACCTATAATCTTGGGAAATTCAAAAGTTTTGACTATTTTGCCGCTCTCAACTTTCCAAATAATTACTTCGGCATTTTTGCGATCGGTATTAGTTGCAGCAGCGATATACTTGCCATCAGGAGAGATCGCTACTCGAATAAATTTATCTGTGTTGTTGCGCTGTTCTAAATGTAGAGATAATTGTTTACCATTAATATTCCATATTCTCACCTGTGAATCATCGCCAACGGTGGCAATTTTTTGACTATCATTGCTAATTGCTAGATCGTGTAATGATTGAGGGTGAAGAATTGTCTCGATTAATTTACCATCTACTTGCCATATTTTGAGAGTCTTATCTTTACTTGCAGAAGCAATAAATTTACCATCGGGACTGTAGCCCACATCTGTGACTGTATTGTCATGCTTTAATCTATTTCGCTCTAAGGTTCCATGAATTGCATATTGAAGATTGGTCTCAATTCCTTCTGCTAGTTTTTGCCGATCGGTTTGATTGAGCAACTGTTTTTGTTCTTGAAATAATCGCGTTGCATCGAGAGTATCGATCAGGGTTTCGATCCTATTTTTAGTCTTGTCAGATTCGATCGATGCTTGATTAAACGCATTTTTGGCATTGATTCCAGCGATTTGAGCTTTTTCTTTCTCACTCCGAGCTTGGAAGCCAAAAAATAAAGCACAAATCGCAAAAGAACTAGCAATTGCTGAGAGCAACCAAAGTTGTTTGATTCGTTGCTGCAACGCTTCTTGATTGGCTTCATAAATCCGCTGTTCGCGACAAGCACTAAGAAATTTACCATCTACATCGGTTAGGTTTTTGCCCTTAGCCCATTCAAGCGCATCTTCTAGAGCTTTTCCTCGCAGTAGTCGAGATTTATCCTTCTTATTTGAGTCTACCCATTCCTTAATTGCCGTACTATAAGGGCGTAAATTAGCAAGTTGTTTGTCTACCCACAACCTGTCGAATATTGCTGCATAAATCCGATTAGCCACCCTTAATTCATTACCAGTTTTGACGACGATTCCCGATAGTTGCAATTCTCGCTCTTCGAGCCGATCTTCTAGCTTGACAGCAGTATTAGTGAGGATCTGTTGATACAATCCGAGTAAACTACCCGATCGAGTCTCATTCGCCGTCAATCGGGTAGAAATAGTTTTAAAATGGGGTGGATTATCTCTACTCTCCCAATCTTCGATCGCTTCACTTTTTACCAACTGTTCGATGACGATCGATTCTTTGCCTGCTGCGACAAATAGATTGCTTTTAACTAGCAAAGAACAGATCTTCTGGGTCAAAAAAGGTTGTCCCCCAGTCCATGCCAAAATCTCACCCAAAACAGCGTGAGGATTGTCTGCAAGCGACCGTAAACCAATCGTCAGGGCATCAGCTTCATCTAAAGTAAATCCGCTCAATTCGATCGCTCGACCGATATTAAACGGCGTGCGTCTTTTGTCATTAATCAAATCCGATGGTCTTGCCACCCCAATCAGGGCAAAAGTCAAGCGATTATAGGCTGGATTAGTCGATCGTTTGTCATAGCAACTTCTAATCAGTGCAAAGAAATCATCAGTCGAAAAATTCAAACTCAAAATACTGTCAATTTCATCAATAAAAATAACAATCGGCGAGGTAGTATTTGGCAGCAAAATCGTCTCGATGACTTCCACTAGCCGCTGCGCCGGATCTAGAAAATCTCGCTCCTGCCACCAACTCTTCATAAACTTCAGGGGATTGTCAAGCTTGAAATCCTTGATCAGTGTATAAACTATCCCCGCGTACCACTGCTCCGGTTGAATATTACCACTCCCTCGCCCCGAAACATCGATCGTCGTACAAGCTACCCCCTCACCCCGCAATCGACAGAGGGTACGCACCAACAGACTAGTTTTCCCCATCTGACGGGAATTGAACACATAGCAAAAATTCCCCGACTTTAACCCAGCATAAAAATCTCGATCGGCTTGTCTGATTGTATAGCTGGGGGCATGTTCTGGCAAACTCCCCCCAACTCTGTATTCATATGATGCTTGTTCTACGATCACTTGGATTTTGGATTTTGGATTTTGGATTGCTCCAAGGGTATTACTGTGGCGATTCTCCGTTGGTTGAAGATCTGCCTTCTCTGCGAGACGCTTTGCGAACGGCACGGGAGACGCTCTCGGTTACGAGCTAATCCTATCAAAACACACCAAGATATGAACTGCACCCCTTTGTAATTGAGTTATGATTGATTTGCGATTGACTTCTTATCGAGAAGTGATTAAAATTGGTGTGACATGACCGATTACTGCCTTTAGACGGCAAGCCATTCGAGTTGTGAATAGCAGATCCGAGCATCGATCGATAATCTACATCAGTTGCTACCAAAAAAAGTAGCTAATAATCATACATTTTCTAGGAGAGATCGATGCCGCGCTCAGTCAAGCTTCGGACAGAAGTTATCGCCAAAGTCCAAACGATCGTCCATAATAATTTCTATTGTCAAAACGATCTAGCTGACGAACTGGGATTTGCCCAGTCTACCATTAGTAACTTTATCAATGGAAGAGCGGTCGATCGGCGGAAATTTCAGGATATCTGCGAAAAACTCGGTATCGAAGATTGGCGCGAGCTAGCTGAAGTTCCCCCGCAAAAACCAGCCGCCACAGCTCCACCACTCGAAAAATCCCCCATTCCCGCACCGCCAAAGACACCGATAAATATTGTCCCGACTAGTTTTTCCCTCGAAACTCCCGAAGGCTCCGTACCCGTCAATTCACCCTTCTATATCGAGCGACTCCCCCAAGAAACCTACTGTCGAGCCGAAATCGCCAAACCCCACGCGCTGATTCGCCTCAAAGCACCGCGACAGATGGGGAAAACCTCGATGATGATGCGATTGCTCGATTGTGCCGAAATGCAAGGCGACAGGGTGGTGTATCTCAGTCTCGAACAAGCACCAGCACAGGCTTTGAACGATGCCGATCGATTCTTGCAGTGGTTTTGTGCGAGTATCGCCATCAAAGCCAAGCACAAATTTCAGCAGGAAGACTATAGTAGTCTCACCTCGATGCTAGGTAGCACCCTAGCTACCCAGGAATATTTTGAGAGTCATCTATTACCAGATCTCGCCACCCCCCTGACGATTGGCTTGGATGCTGTCGATCGAATTTTTGACTATCCACACCTATGCAACGATTTCTTTAGTCTCCTCCGCAGTCTCCATGAAGCTGGGAAACATACCGAGATCTTGAGCAAGCTCCGGTTAATCGTATCTCACGCCGCAGAAGTTTATATCCCTCTGGACATTAATCGATCGCCATTTAATGTCGGCATTAGTATCGAAATAGATGAATTTAGACCCGATCGGATCGAGCTACTCGCCACCAAACATCAGTTAAACTGGACGCAGCCAGAGATCGATCGACTAATGGAGCTAATCGGTGGACATCCATTTTTAGTGCGACTACTGATGTTTGAAGCTGCGAGCAAAAATATCGATCTAACTGCGGCGATCGCCACTGCCAGCAGCCGAGGCGGAATATTCGAGAGATTTCACCTATCGCGGATTGAGACCACCCTCAAGAGCCAGCCAGACTTACTTGCGGCGACGATCGAAGTCATCAGTACACCTGCTGGGGTCAGCTTATCTAGCAATCTCAAGCATCGTCTAGAGGGATTGGGCATCGTGAAACTAAAAGATGAACTCGCTTTCCCCCGATGTGAGTTGTACCGCCAATATTTCAGTAGTCTAATCTCCAGCCAAACTAAATTGTAACTAAATACGATCGAAAACATCTCCGTATCGAACTCATTGAGGTACAGTGTTTAATAATACTCATACAGACCAATCGGCAAGAGTAAGAAGTTCCCGAATAACATTCATTCTTTCCGGAATTCCAGCCGATCGATTTGTATTAAAGGTAACAGCCATCTGCCAGTCATAGCTCATCATCCCCACTTATACCGAAATCGCCACCTATGAAAAACACATTCCTGACTGGTTTAACTCTCGCTACCTTAGTACTCGCCACCGCTACCAGCGCGACAGCCGAACTCGCACCACGAATCAATAGCCTGACAATCAAAAATATCGAACGCTCGAATAGTCCAGAACGCTCGAATACTCAAGAACGCTCGAATCCTCAGGAACGCTCGAATGCTCCAGAGCGTACCAACCGCCGCCGCCCCCGAGTAGCGACAAATAGTCAGAAATCGATGGAGTATGTCAAACTCGGTTGGGCAGCACAAAAAAAAGGTGATAAAGACGAAGCCTTGAGATACTACCTCAAAGCAGTCCAAACCGATAAAACCAATGCCTATGCTTTCATGGCTGGGGGGGCACTCATCGGACACAATGAAGATGGAACTGTTTGTATGCAAGCCGCCGCCAAACTATTCCGCGATCAAGGTAATGAAGAAGGCTATAAAGTTGCAAAAGCTTGGTTGGCAGAAGGAGAGGAAGCTGCTGAATAATCGCTGATATACATCATAGATGTGAGCGAGCGAACCAAAAGAAGCAACTGAATTGGGGGATGATTAACCCTAAAAATGAGAGTAGGGGCAATTCATGAATTGCCCCTACTCTCATTTTTAGAGCTATACTCAAAACTAAATCACAACTAAATACGATCGAAAAGATCTCCGTACCGAACTCAGTGACATAGGGTGTTTAATGATACTCATCAGGTAAATCGATCGGGTTGAGGAGTTCCCAAATCGGACTTCCGTGCATATTTGCTGGAACTCCACCCAATATATGAGTAAATCAAAATTAATGTTGATATCTTTGCTGGAATCCTACCCAATCTACTTGTAGCAGATAGTCAACAGAGATTAAATCGCTACTATTCTTCTCATCCCCATCGCCATCATGTCCAAAAATACCCTCGTCGCTGGTTTAACTCTTCTCTCCGTATTGGTTGCTACCGCTAGCAGCACCAAAGCCGAACTCGCACCGCAGATTAATAGCCTAACCATCAGAAATATCGAACGCTCGAATACTCAAGAAAGAGCGAATCCCTCCATAGAGGAATCCAATCCTCAGGCACCCGCCAATACTCCACGGCGCAAGAAGAGCCGTAGAGTAGCGACGAATACTAGACAGTCAATGAAGTATGTCAAACTTGGTTGGGACGCGCAACAAGAAGGCGACAAAGACCAAGCATTACTCTACTACTACAAAGCCGTCCAATCCGACAAAACCAATGGCTATGCTTTCATGGCAGCAGGAAACCTTTTAGGTCATACTGAAGATGGACATACTTGTATGAAAGCTGCTGTAGCCCTATTCCGCGCTCAAGGAAATAAAGAAGGTTACAATGCTGCGGTCAATTGGTTACAAGAAGGTAACGCTGCGGAATAAGACGCTCTAATAGTTTCTGGCATTCTACCCAATAGATTTATAAGCAAATGTTAAATCTATTAATTTATTGGCATCAATCCTTCCCCTTCATCTAGGAATCACCGTCATGTTTAGAACCACTCTTATCTCTGGTTTAACCCTCGCTGCCATTCTATTAGGTACAGCTCATAGCACTCGTGCCGAACTATCTCCCAGCCTCAACTCTTTAACTATTAATCCTACTTCAAATCCAACCAACAACAAACGTCCCAACCAAGATCGACGAGTAGCTAATAATAGCGAACAATCGATGAAATATACCCGGATGGGTTGGGAAGCACAGAAAAATGGTGAAACAACAACAGCCCTCAAATATTATACTCAAGCAGTAGAAATCGATCCCACTAATGCCTATGCTTTCATGGCTGCTGGCAGCCTATTAGGTCAAACTAAAGAAGGCATTTTGTGTATGAAAGCTGCGGCGATGCTGTTCAAACAACAGGGTAATGAAGAAGGATATACAGTATCAGTCAATCTCCTGGGCGAATGGGGCATCAGTGAAGAAGAAATCGCCACAGCCGAATAAATAAGTCAAAGTTTGTCGATCGAATATACTGGAAATGACTTAATTCTAGACTTTGCAAATCGAAGAGCTAAAAAACATATCCCCGACTTCTCGAAGAAGTCGGGGATATGAAGTGAGTCTAAAAAGTTTAGTTTCTAATCATTTTTAGCCAGACAGCAGGGAATCGGCTTAGAGTAATCGATCGAGTTGTTTATTCTCTTTGATTTTATTCAGTACTTGTTTGATTTCCTGAGTGCGATTTTTGGCAACAATGAGCGTGACATCACCATCACGGACGACTACCACATCTTCCAAACCGATCGTCACAACTACTTCATCTGGATTGCTCGCATAAAGCACCGAACCTTGGGTATCGATACAGACATGATTGGCTAATTCGACATTAATATTATCGCCCTTGAGCAGACG
Organism: Chamaesiphon sp. VAR_4_metabat_408; assembly: GCA_031422115.1. Taxonomy (GTDB): domain Bacteria; phylum Cyanobacteriota; class Cyanobacteriia; order Cyanobacteriales; family Chamaesiphonaceae; genus Chamaesiphon. The sequence continues at coordinate 11,797 of JANOPX010000204.1, forward strand.
TTCGATCGCATTCCAATCGCCCAAATCATCCCAACCAAATTCGGTCGGAATCACATAAGCAAGTTTAGTTTTTTCCATCAAGGCATAATCGATACTTACCTTCGGTAGCGTCGGATAACAACTGACACCCTTCTCCATGAGTAGCTGCATTATTTCCGGCACATAAATTTTTAGTTCCTGAATTACCGTCTTGGCAGTGAAGAAAAACATCCCACTATTCCAGGTATAATCACCACTATCGATGAAGCTTTTTGCCGTATCTAGATCTGGCTTCTCAGTAAATCGATCGACACGATAGGTTTTTAAATACCCATACTCTCCACTAGACTCTCCCTGCTGAATATACCCATAACCAGTGGATGGAAAAGTCGGCGTAATTCCCAGAGTGACGATCGCACTTTGACGACTTGCCAATTCTATCGCCGCATCAAGAGTTTTCCCAAACTTCTCCACATCCCCAATCCAAGCATCAGCCGGAAAAAAGCCGATAACCACATCATCCGCATACCGCTTGGATACTTCCAAACTCGCCCAAGCCACAGCCGCCGCCGTATCCCTCCCCTCCGGCTCCACCAACAGATTATCCTCCAGCAGGCTGGGTAATTGCTCCTGTACCCCTGCGGCAAGCATTCCCGACGTAATCACCCAAATATCTTCCCACCCACCGACGATCGGCAGCAAACGGTTAGCAGTGGCTTGCATGAGACTTTCACCACTCCCATCGAGCGAAAGAAACTGTTTGGGGCGATGTTTGCGACTGAGCGGCCAAAAACGCTCGCCTTTACCGCCAGCCAGAATTACAGGGACAAATTTTGGTTGCATAATTTTAGAATATCGGGATAGCACCACCGATCGATTTTACGATCGTTTCGATCGATCTTCTCTAGTATTCCCCTCTGTCGCCAGATTTTCCAAGTTCCCACCGGATCTTCATCCACATTTACCGTTGGCACAGCCTCTCCGGCGGAGAATCGATACTTTGCACGGCACAAAATGGGTAAAATAAATACATCAAAAACTTTCAAGACTCAAATCCATGAATCCAATTATCAGACAAGGCGATGTCCTCATCATTCCCAGCGACACCGCCGCCGCAGGTACCAAACTTCCCCACCTGACTTTAGCAGAGGGAGAAGTTACCGGACATCGCCACCGGATTAGTAATGGTGAAGCCGAATTGTTCGATCGGGATGGCATATTATACTTGAAAGTATTATCGCCGACTGCTATTCTCACCCACGAGGAACATGCTGAAGTGACTATTCCCCAAGGTAATTGGGAAATTAAAATTCAACGCGAATATTCCCCTGAAGGTTGGCGATATGTTGCTGATTAAATATTTGATATTTACCACTAGAAAGTACTAAGGTCATCAGCATCGATCGCGTAGTCTACAGTTCGACCGATCGCCCGAAGATCTAAAATCTTCAGCCTCACAATCTCCAATTCAATCCAAAATTATAGTTAGCTTGCTTTTGCTAAAGTGCGAACTGCTAAAATTTCATCAGAGCGTAAGGTTTCGATCGCAGAAATGGGCACCGTAATCTCTGTCAAAGATTCACCAATCGCATTAAAAATTTCTAATACGCAGCCTTCTTCACCGTTATTTGGCAGCTTAACTAGGCAAAGAGTTCAACAAACGGACTTATGTTTTTTGAGTCCGCCAACACAAAAAGCTAAGAGTCGTTATCACAATATTGATGTTTTAATATCGTGGGCGATAAAAATGATAAGTTGTGAAGAAAAACAAGATTTTTCAGCCATTGACAATACTTATGTTTTAGATAGAGAGACATATCGATCGTTAAGCCAGATCGTCAGTAAAAGCACGATAGAAATTCTAAAAAAAGTAAATTCTAAAATTTACGAAAATCTTGATGAGTTCAGTCAAGACATGTCAAATATATTGCCAGTTAAAATCTGGCAAATTCATCAACAAAACATTTGTCAAGCGGCTAGTTTAGGGCGTAGACAAAATGAACATGCTAGGCAGTGCCCACCCAGCCCTTTCAACGCGTAGACTTGTACTAGTATGTCGATCGCCAACGAATTGAACACCAGTTTACGCCATCCTAGCACTAGGTATTTATACACGTTGAAAGGGCTGGCACTGCCCACCCTACGCTCAGGCTAAAATCCTCAATCCAAAATCCTCAATCCTCAATCCAAAATACTATCTTTAATTTACAAACCAGTAAAGATTTGTTAACTTTGTTAACTATACTGCCGAAGATAGAGTTTTTCTCATGATCGCCGATACCCTCACCAAGCTAACTTACCAAACCCTCCAACAGGGCAAGAGCTACCTGAGCTTCGCCCACAAGACTCTGAGCATCCAAGCACGCAAGGCTCTCAAGCCCAACAACCTACCCGCGATTCCAGTACCACCAGAATTAATCGCCAAGCTTCAACAGCGCGTTGATGACCTCATAGCGGTAGACTGGCAAGATGCCGAGGATGGAGTTTATCCAACTAGCTTATTATTTGATGAGCCTTGGGGAGATTACTTGCGCCAGTATCCCGCATTGGTTGCAGATCTGCCGAGTATTTGGGCGCGTGCGGATGATAAAAAGTATCAAGATTTCGATCGAGATACCGATACTGAAGGATACCCTAGCTATTATGTCCAAAATTTTCACCATCAAACTGGTGGATATTTGAGCGATCTTTCTGCCAATCTGTACGATTTGCAAGTTGAGATTCTGTTTGGTGGGAGTGCTGACTCCATGCGTCGTCGGATTCTGGCTCCACTCAAAGCTAGCTTGACAGCATTTCCCGATGTACCTGCGAAACAAATTCGCATTTTAGATGCTGCTTGTGGTACTGCGCGAACTCTCCGAGGTGTGCGGGCGATGTTGCCTCAAGCTTCTTTATTTGGGGTGGATTTGTCGGGTGCTTATTTACGCAAAGCTAACGAACAATCTGCGGATATGCCAGGAGAATTGGTGCAGTTATTGCAGGGCAATATTGAAGAGTTGCCCTATGTGGATAATTATTTTCACGCTGTTACCTGTGTCTTTTTATTCCACGAACTTCCACCGAATGTGCGTCAAAATGCGATCGAGGAATGTTATCGAGTGCTCAAGCCTGGTGGGAGTTTTATCATCTGCGATTCGATTCAGGTGAGTGATTCACCAGAGCTGGAAGCAATGATGCACATGTTCCATGAAACCTTCCACGAGCCTTATTATCGTAGTTATATGGAAGATGATTTGTTGGAGCGATTGAATAAAGCTGGCTTTGCTGAAGTGTTGCCTACTGAAGTGCATTTTATGAGTAAGTACTTAGTTGCTAAGAAATAGGGCGTTGCTGAATGCGGGTATAAAATTTAGGGTAGGGGCAATTCATGAATTGCCCCTACCCTAAATTTTAGGGGCTGTTTTAAAATCTCTCTAGAAGCCGGGGGTATATCATTGCCGATCGACACCATAACAGAGTATAATAGTACTATCTAAAAAGTCGATCTAAATCACCATATATCCCACAGGAGCGCAAGTGATGAGGTTATCCAGACTGGATTTGAGTAGTGTAGTTGCGATCGCGCATTCAGACAACCAGCTAAGATTATTGATCGATCGAGGTGATGACTTAGAGCTACTGGCAATTCCAGCACCAGAAGCAGCTTTTGACGGATTGCAACAGTTAAATCAACTGGTTGGAGAGGTTCCATATATTGCCTCACAACCAGAATCGATCGTTGCAATGGCGGTGGATTCATCGATGGCAAATGCTCTGGGATATGATGAAGAAAGTCGAGTTTTGCAGATTGAGTTTGCCAACGGTGCTATCTATCAATATTCGGGAGTCGAACCGGAGACATGGGAAGAACTTCATGATACTGACTCAATCGGTAGATATTATAATGCAGAGATTAAAGGTAATTATCAGTGCGATCGGATCTACACTGAGGATGATTGTTAGTTATTCGATCGACAGATTTGCACCTGACGATCGATCTGAGAAGGTTGAATAATCCGTAACGTCAGAACTTAGTTTCGATCGGGTGCAGTCGATCGATATCTGGCGATCGATGACAAGCTCCGATTGTGGCGAAATTTCAACTAGGAAGCCTGACTCGCCCAGTGGTTAGCAACCTCCAGAGCCGCCGCTACTACCCGAAAATGTTCATCCTGCTGGAGCTGGGAAATCGCCGCCTTGGTAGCGGGATTTTGCAGGGATTGGAGCGCGATCGTCGCTCGCCACCGATTGCGCCAAATCGGATCTTGGCATAAGTCTAAAAGTAACGCTAACGATCGATCGCCCATTGGTGAATTTAACAGATATCCCAACGCTAAAATACCCACTTCTTTGACTGATTGCGTCTCATCAGCGATTGCTATTTCGGCAATAGTTAGGAGTTCGGCATGATAATTGGTATCGATTAATAAAGGAATGATACTTTGACGAACTAACCAGCTATCAGTCTGCCTAAATAAGTCTACCAATAAGGGAATCGCTCGATCGCCAAAATCAACAATCGCATTTGCTGCTTCACCCATAACATTGGGATCGCCATCGCTAGTAATTACCCCTACTAGTAGTTGAAACGACTCCTCCACCCGATGATTGCCCAAGCCCATCACCGCCAACCGTCGGTGGATAAAGTCACTAGATCCTAATAATCGAGCCAGTAATGGGATGGCTAAATCAGCAGGAACTTTTGCTAGCCTGTCTAATGCAGCTCTTTGTTTATCGATCGCGCTACCGCGTAAATCAGCATCTATTTGTGCGAGATCCATTGAGAATTCATCATTGTCAGACATGGAATTAGGCAGAAGTGGGAACTAGATTTAAAAAAAATTGGTGCGATCGAAAAATATGCTTATGAGCCAGTAGCTAGTAGGTGGAAACTGCCAGCCCTTTCAACGTGTAGATTTTTATGGAGATCGAAATCCCTTGTTACCCCCCAACGTCTTTGGAAGCAGGGTGGTTTCATACAAGGAAAGAAAAATGCAAAAACCTTGGTGCTTAGTCTTCAACCACCCGCGACTGAAGTGCAGGCTAACAGCACAAGTCCACTTAAGTGGACTGAGCGATTTTTCTTTTGATGTATAAAACCACCCTGCCTCAACCCAATTGGGAAGGCTTGCTCCGGCTCCCTCCCCTTTACAAGGGGAGGGCTGGGGTGGGGTAACACCAATACCGATCGTACAGATCGATCGCGAACGTAAAGCTAGTTTATCCCAGATAGCGCAAATCCATCACGTCATCTGCTGACAATTCCCAACCCAAAGCACCCGCATTTTGCTCTACCTGAGTTTTGTTTTTCACGCCAGGGATGGGAATTACTCCCGGCTGACAGATGAGCCAGTTGAGGGCGACTTGAGCGGGAGTTTTGGAATATTTGTCACCCAGCTCATTTAATTTATCCAACATGGGTTGTAGCTTCTGCAAGCCAGCAGTCTGAAAACGTTTATCCATACTGCGGGCACCAGTTGGGGGATTGCTGGAGGTGTATTTACCAGTTAGTAATCCTTGAGCTAGAGGGCTATATGCCAAAATAGTCACATCCAATTCTCGCGCCGCAGCTAGTACCCCGTTAGTTTCGATTTCACGGGTGATGAGAGAATAGCGCATTTGATTGACTGCTAAAGGTACGCCGCGCCGAGCTAATAATTTGTGTGCTTCGCGCAACTGCTCGGCACTATAATTACTCACACCGACTGCTTTGATGCGCCCTTGCTCTACCTCATCAGCGAGCGCATTCATCAAACATTCTTGACTCAGAAATGAGGGTGCGGGAAAATGTACTTGATACAAATCCACCGAGGGCATTTTCAACCGCTTGAGGCTCGCTGTGACTGCATCGGCGACATCTTCCTTGCGAAACCGCCAGGGTAATGGCATGTACTTGGTAGCAATTTGGGTAGTCGCTTGAGTTTGCTTGATAAATTTGCCTAGTAGCTCTTCAGACTTACCCAATCCATAAATTTCAGCAGTATCGATAAATGTAATATTTAGATCGATCGCGGCTTGAAAGGCTTGCCGCAGCTCTGTTTCGCCATAATCTTTTCCATATCCCCAAAATAGAGAATCACCCCAAGCCCAGGTGCCAAAACCCATAGGGGTAACTTCAATGCCAGTAGTGCCGAGGGTGGTAGTTGCCATGATTTAGACTTAGACGGAAGGATATTCCTCAATTCTAACTAAAACAACTGGGAGAAAAAATCATCAAGATGTTAAAAGTTCAACTAGTAGCAGATATTACCCTGCGAAGTAGTTGGGGAAATTAGATTACTCGATCGCAGAGATATAGATTCATCAAAACGACCGAAATAATTGCTCGATCGATTCTATCTCTGGAATTACTTTTCCATTAATTGAGCTACTTGAAGTTCATCCAAATAACGATCTAATATTTTTATCTTGCTGCACTAGGTATTAAAATTCGGGCGATCGAAACTTATGAATTAATTCATAGATTCGATCGCCCCTCAAATCCTTAGAACCGTAAGCCAGCGGCTAAATTAACACTAGTACTAGCATTATTACTATTGAATGGAATTGCGACTGAAGTCAAGAATGAAAAACTTTTATTGACATTAAAATCTGCACCAATTTGAGCAAATCCGGCTGTCGTAGTATTCTGATTTGCAGTTGCGAAGGCTATGCCTACACCGACAAATGGGGTGATGGGTATAGGTGATTGGCGTAAATCCCAGTCATAAGTGATACTCGTGCCAAATTGGGTATTATTAGCGGGAAATGTTACAAAAGGACGAAGGGAAACGTTATCTGCAATGCCCAGTTTGCTCTGAATTCCAAATACACTTTGGCCACCACCAAAAGTAACTCCAGGCCCGATGTAGTTATTATTGAGACCACCAGCTACAGCCGCTGTAGGGGATTGGGCGATCGTCGCAGCAGCACAGATAGCTAGGCTTGCGGGGATAAATAAAAAGTTTTTCATATCGAATAGTGATTATTTCAACTACACACTCTGACGAAAGGTGAGTAAAATTTGTTCCAACGGGACGATCCGATTTCGATCGAGATTTCATCACAAATAGGTCAAAGCATTTAGCAAAAAGTCCTGCAAATCATTATGTGTCTTTCAAATTTGGTAGTAGTATTTATACCTAAGTTTGGAATTAGTATCTAAAGATACTAACGATTCTGCCGAACAGACGCTTTTGCGGAGACAAACGAATTAAATGATCTACAATTAGGTGTAGATTCTCTTGCAGAGACGCTACAAAGGACGAGATTTTAATGCTTGTTTTGATAACGCACTCGGTTGTATTCTTCAACCAATCTACTTTCAGCGACAGCTTTTTGTTCGTCAACTAAAAGATTGCCAAATTCAACCAAACGATCGAGAGTAAAATAGGGTTTAGGGAAAGTAGGTTTTTTACCACTAGCTGGATTTACTACTTCGATCGCCACTCGCTCCAATCCAACTTTCTGAATAAACTCGCGAATTTGTTCGTCATATATCCGCGATCGCATCGCCCCAAAAAAATCAACTGCTTGGTCGGCAAATCGATCGACTAACTGTTTAACTTCTAATGGGGATATATTATCTGGTGCGAAAATACCACTCACAATCCCAATTTTATCCTCATGAGTCGGTACCCAATAAAACTTATCCATCCGCCCATCTCGTACCAAAGGAGCATAAAGAGTAGACAAATCATTCCCCGTCAAAATAATCGGAATCCTCGGTAAAGGAGTCGAATCATAACTACCAGGTAACTGAACATTAGTTGGATTATCAGCGATATTCATCAATGTGGCATTAACCAACTGAGTATTGACAGTATATTGCGTCCCTTGGTCGAATCTACCCGCCCCAGCATCGATATCATTAATTACCAATACAGCCATCCGCCCGCGCACCTTGATAACTTCGGCGGCTTCCCGATATCGCAATCGAATCAATCGAGCCGAATCTCCCGCATCGGGACTTTCCAATTCTCCCGCCGAAATATGGATTGCTTGGACTTTCATTCGATCGAATACCAATTCACACTGAAAAGTTTTTCCCTCCCCTTTCCGTCCATGCACGCCCAAAATCAGCGGCACTTTCACCCCAGGCAGATCGAGATAATTCTTGGTAATGTGGACGGCTAATTTATCTAGGAAAGCAGGGGCGATGTAGTAAGTCACGAGTGGATAGTGAATAGTGAATAGTGAATAGTGAATAGTGGATGGTGGATAGTGAATAGTGAATAGTGGATAGTGGAAATATTCTAATCTTCACCCTACCACCCTACCACCCTACCACCCCCTCCCCCTATCCCCCGTTACCATTACCTGGTATCCTAGTGGTGGGAAAATTTGAGTTGAAGAGATAACAGCATGGGGATAACTTACCAGCGAATACTACTCAAGTTGAGTGGTGAAGCCTTGATGGGCGATCTCGGCTATGGGATCGATCCGACGATCGTGCAAGCTATCGCGCAAGAAGTGGCAGAAGTAGTCGCGAGTGGAGTCCAAGTGGCGATCGTCGTCGGTGGTGGTAATATCTTCCGTGGAGTCAAAGCTTCCGCCAAAGGCATGGATCGGGCAACAGCGGACTATGTGGGGATGCTGGCGACGGTGATGAATGCCATTACCCTTCAGGATGCTCTCGAACAAAAAGGCGTACCTACCAGGGTGCAATCAGCCATTGCGATGCAGGAAATCGCCGAGCCGTATATTCGTCGTCGAGCGATTCGGCATCTCGAAAAAGGGCGGGTAGTAGTATTTGGTGCGGGTTCGGGCAATCCATTCTTTACCACAGACACCGCTGCTGCCCTCAGAGCTGCGGAAATCGATGCTAATGTGATTTTCAAAGCTACCAAAGTTGATGGGGTCTACGATTCGGATCCTCATGTGAATCCAGACGCAAAACGGTTCCAGAGTCTGACCTTTAGTCACGTTCTCAATCAGGATCTGCGGGTGATGGATAGTACGGCGATTGCGCTGTGTCGGGAAAATAATATTCCGATTGTCGTATTCGATTTATTCGAGCGCGGCAATATCCAGCGAGTGGTAGCAGGGGAAACAATCGGTACTTTTGTAGGAGGTTTTTGTGAAATTTGCTGATGTTGAAGGTCATATGCAGAAAGCGATCGAAGCTACTCAGCGATCGTTTAATACGATTCGGACTGGGCGGGCAAGTACTAGTTTACTCGATCGAGTGACGATCGATTATTATGGTACTCCCACACCATTAAAATCTCTCGCAAATATCGGTACTCCCGACGCGACGACGATTACGGTACAACCTTTCGATCGTGGTAGTATGGCTGCGATCGAGCGAGCAATTTCGCTCTCAGATGTCGGCTTGACTCCCAATAATGACGGCTCGATGATTCGGCTGAATATTCCCCCCCTGACTACCGAGCGGCGGAAGGAATTTGTCAAGCAAGCTGGCAAGTATGCAGAGGAAGGTAAAATCTCGATTCGGAATATTCGCCGCGATGCGATCGATCGTGTCAAGAAAGACGAAAAATCTAGTGATATCTCTGAAGATGAATCCAAAGATCTCCAAGACAAAATCCAGAAACTAACCGACAAATACGCAGCCAAAGTAGAGCAAGTATTAGCCGAAAAAGAAAAAGACATTATGACAGTTTAACCTGAATGGGTGACTGGCAATCGCTAAAATTCAGGGTAGGGGCAATTCATGAATTGCCCCTACCCTGAATTTTAGCCTTGGCGTAGCCTCTCGTTACGAGAATCTGATAATGATAGATCTATTATCAGATTGGATGGGTAAGCATGGCTGACTTTTCACGTTAAGTCTCTAATCTACACAATAATATCTCTGCTTTACAAACCATTCTTTTGAGATCGAAAACCAGCTAGCCCTCACCCCGCCAGAGCCTGGGCTTCTGGCTCCCCTCTCCCAAGCTTGGGAGCGTCGTTTTTATGTCTAGGGTTCCCCCCGTTGGCGTAGCCTCTCCGACAGGAGATATAAAAAAACGACAAGACAGCGAAAAGTGCGGTCTTGGGGTTTCCCCAAGTGAAGCACCTTTTCAAGACAGAGGGGTTGGGGGTGAGGGCAAAATTGATGGCTAACCAAAAGCGTATTGACATCATTCCCTTGTAGACTGAGGCAAAAATCGATTGCTCTTAACCGGAGCCAGACGTTTCAGCCGCATAGTTTGTAAAAACCAGCCCAGCATCAAACAGGGAAAAGACAATAATAACCAAATCGGGGACGTTTTCCAGGCTATAAATACAATGCCGATTGCCATCATCCCGATCGCACCCTGCAATAAAATAATTCGCGGTCGTCGATGAAATGCTCCCAGCTTAATGCTACCACCTTGCAGCCACCAGTAGAGAGATTGTAGATGACCATCCAACCAGTGGTAGAGAGGATGGCGCATGGTGCGACGACGGGATATGCCAAATACTGTGGATAATAGATGGCGGAGGAGAAGGATAATCTTATTACAAATACTCATGAAGCTGACTAAGGGAATATTTCCCGATAATTTGTCAACTCTAGTTCGGTATTGATGACGAAAGAAGTATTGATTTTGGGTGGCTAAATTTGCCAGAGATTGTCGAGTAATTCTGCCGATGGTATTTGGATTTGTGACGGGTGCAGATAATGGGCGATAGTTGGGGTTGAAAGTCCAGTTTGTGTTGAAAGATTGACTTTGTTCGGGAAATCGCCACCAGCTTAATTTTTCGTCTACACCTTCAACGATCGAATGATTATCATTAGTCAAAATCTCCCGTTGACCGACGAGAATTATATCTGCTAAGATTCGGTGTAGTTCGACTCGATCGATCTGCAATTTTGGTTGTGCTAATCGTTCGAGATGGCGAGCAATTTTTTGGCGATCGATTCCAGATATTCGGGGTAATGATTCAACGATCAACCAGTCTATGTATTCCTCATGGCTACAATTATTTATGGTCGATTCTCGCTCTACCAGCCCTGAAAAAGCAGCAACTGATTCGGGGGTAATAATCCCTTCTACTATTCGGTTCAATCCATCTAGCCTGCCCCAGATTAGATCGTTTACCCGCCAAGATTTTTTAAAAATACCACCAGTATTGTACAGCTTATTTCCGGCCAATTTATCTTGAATATTTTTACCTTTACCAATTCCTACTTGAGCATTGTTGGGACTAATCCCAATTGGCTCGATTAATTCCTTCTCAGTTAAATTTGTCAGATATTCAAATGGATATGTTTCACAATCGATCGAGCTAAATGTCCGCCATTGTTTTAATAGTTTGGAAGTATATCGATTCGCACATTTCTCGATTAGAGCTTCTGTGGCGAGAGATATTTGTTTGAGAATGCTCGGAAAACTTTGATTGCGATCTCGATCGTATTCCAACTGTTTGTCTGCCCAAATTAATCTATGTAGATCTGTGGTTTGCTGAAGTTCTTCAATTCGTTGTTTTAACTGGGCGAATACACTTGAGATGCGAGTTTGTGACAACCAGCGATCTCCATGACTTTGAGCTGCCAATTTTGGCAAATCAACCCAAAAATAAATTTGAAGAGTTTCAAGGTTTGAGGAACCATGGGGAGGAATGAATGGTGAAAATCTAGTTTCATCTAATAAAAATCGATGTAGTCGAAATATTAATTCATAGATGAGTGGCTGCACTCGTCGATCGCTAGATTCTTGATTTACCAAGTAGTAGAAATAGTTACCGATCGATCGATCGCTAAATAATAACTCTAGACTCGCCCGCACTACTTCTAATAATTTGATATTGCAACTCAGTTGCTGAGATAGATGTTGCAGTTGTCTTTGGGTATTAAAGTCCAGATCTGTATTGAGGAGATCGGCAATGCGATCGATTAGATAAAAATGTTGTCTAATACTATATTCAACATCCAAATCTGTCGTCTGCAACTCAAATCGATCGAGCAATTTGTGATAATGTAATTGGTCGTTACTATTATTTTGCTGCTTGCTAGAAGTCCGATCGATCTTATCGAGAATAACTGAATAAGAGATATTTTCAGATCCTAAATTTGACTGAAGCAGTAGAGGTAAATTGCGATCGCGAAAATCAAACAATCGCCCGCGTAAATACATCCGAGATTCACTCCGATCTGCGCTTGCCAAAATAGTTTGAGAGTCAATTGCTGACTCTGCCAAATCTAATAGGATTTGATAGCGATTTACTTTATAGTTGTGTTCTTGAATCGTCCGCAGATCGTTGGAAATACTTTGATAGATTGGGGCTGAAAACACCGCTGAATGCAAGATTTGTTTCCGCCGATCCTTGCTTCGATGAAATAATAGTGCTAAATCATTTTGAGGATGACTATGCAATGAATCGGCATGAAGATCTGGATCGATATAAAATAATTTTCGACAACCCGATCGATTGGACAGTCGATAGTATGTCTCCTTCATAATGCAAGTCAATGGAGCATTATCGAGCAAACCTCCATCGAGAAAATACAATTTATAGTTCCGATCTTGGTATAGATCTGGCACATAGTTTTGACTCAATCTCCCCCACATAACTAACTGGCGATCGACCAAGTTTTGTGAATCTTGCAAGTCCACTTCTACTAAGGGAAAGAAAATTGGAATTCCCGCCGTAATCCGACACAATTTAGCTAAAGCTTGATAAGTATCTACCGCCGTACGGGGTGAATTCTTATCACTGTAATGAGGATTGAATGGCTCTTTTCGCCCTTGTCTATGCTTGAGATGAAATAAGACATGATGATTTTTAGTATTTACCTTCATGCCTGTTTCATCTAGTTGTCTTTGACGCAGCCGCTCTGAAGTAGAAGCAGATCCGCCCACAGCCTGAGCATCAATCCTACCGAGATAATCAGTACCGACGATCGCCAAATCCAACTCTAGACTGGGAGAGTACCATTCTGCCAGAGATCGTGATAACTTTTGTTCTACACCCCTAGTCAGTGTAGATATCAATTCCCGCTGATAAAATACATCTTTCCCCAAAGTCGATCTTGCGGCTGTTGATTCTAGAATATGCGGTTTGTGCAGTAATTTAAGCAGATCTCCGCTATTGCGCCAAATACTGGCAAACTCATTAAAATCAACTAGTTTTCGATCGTTGCTATTAGCAATAGCATAGCTCAAAAGTATCCCATTGATACCACCTGCCGAGCTACCAGAAATAGCATCAATGACTAAATCGGCATCTGTCAATGCCTTAACTAGCTTATAAATACCTCGCCCTCGAACTGCATGGTAAAATTCTTGGCAAACGCCATGAATATAGATTGCTAGAGAGATACCACCATGAACTACCAAACCTAAGCGGATTTCACGGACAAATTGGGGAGGGTAATAGCTACGCGGATTGGGCATGGTTGTAGATCGGACAACAACTAATTAGTTACGCTTTAAAGCTGAAAATTTTGGGGATGTTTAGACAATTGTTGGTGTAGTTGACAACTAAAGGAAATCTCCAGACTAAATTGGGCGGTTTCAACCTGTGCGACGAGTCTATCCAAATGGTAGCTAGTCACAAAATTTCCATGCTATTTAGTGATGGGGTATCTATAACATTAGCGCATACACCTCGATCGATGGGAGAATTACCATCAAAGTACTGGCGATCGCGAATTTTGTTGCCAACTACATTACTATTATTTTCAACATCTAAATTAGGGATAGGGTGAGTGCAAGAACCACAACCACCAACGAAGAATGCAGCCTCAAGCAACCCCAAAAAGATTAATCTTGCTGGTTCCATCGCCAAATTGGCAGCCGAAATTCGGCACAACCAGCGGCGAATCGAACAACTCCAACAGCAGAATGCTCGGCTTACCACCAAAATTCAAGCTATGAGCCGCAAACCTCCCACACATTCGACAAATGGAACTAGTTCTAGCAGAATAGCCGATCGACCCAGACCCAAGCGGAATTCATCACAAAGATTTTGGTTCTCGATCGTAATCATTTGTATCTGTATTGCGGCTGTCTCTGCTGTAATCGGCTTCATAGTGATGAGATTGATGGCGATGATAAAATAGGTTGGGAGTTGGGAGTTGGGAGCACCTTTTCAAGACAGTTGGGAGTCAGGAGTTGTGGCACCACCGTATGGGCGTTGGGAGTACCTGTCTGTTTCAGAGACAATGAATCACCCATCAATTGGGCAACATCGATAACTAATATGGTCTCCTCCCTACAAACCCTTGGACTTTGACAAAGAAACACCCTCAACCACTCAACTTGTGGCAAGCTGAAGGGGAGATATGGCGATTCTCCAGAGGAAACTCCTGACCCCTCATCCCTAACCCCTCACCCCGCAGTTTATGCAGACCCTTCCAGCACCAGCTCAGACAGCTTATAGCAACCTAGGTACCGATACCACGATTCATCGTCGTCAGACCCGTCCTGTAGCCATTGGGAGTGTAATTATCGGTGGCAACCATCCCGTGGTGGTACAGTCGATGATCAATGAGGATACGCTCGATATCGATGGAGCCGTAGCTGGTATTCGCCGCCTCCATGAAATTGGCTGTGAAATCGTTCGCGTCACTGTACCCAGTATGGCACACGCCAAAGCTTTGGCGACGATCGAGCAAAAACTGATCCAGACATATCAACGTGTCCCCCTCGTGGCTGACGTTCATCACAACGGGATGAAAATTGCCCTAGAGGTGGCAAAATATGTAGACAAAGTGCGGATCAATCCTGGATTATACGTGTTTGAGAAGCCCAAAGCCGATCGCACCGAATACACCCCAGCAGAATTTGCCGAAATCGGTGAGAACATTCGCGACATGCTCGAACCCCTCATTGTCTCCCTCAGGGACAAAAATAAAGCGATGCGAATCGGTGTAAATCATGGTTCCCTCGCCGAGCGGATGTTATTTACCTACGGCGACACACCCGAAGGAATGGTCGAGTCCGCTCTAGAGTGCGTTCGCATCTGTCAATCTTTTGACTTCCACAATCTCGTCATCTCCATGAAAGCCTCTCGCGTGCCCGTGATGCTCGCCGCTTACCGCCTCCTCGCCCAAAGAATGGATGCAGCCGGAATGGACTATCCCATTCACCTAGGTGTAACAGAAGCAGGCGATGGTGAATACGGACGAATCAAATCCACCGCTGGAATTGCCACCCTCCTCGCCGAAGGAATTGGCGATACCCTGCGCGTATCCCTCACAGAAGCCCCCGAAAAAGAGATTCCCGTCTGTTATAGCATTCTCCAAGCTTTGGGCTTGCGGAAGACGATGGTAGAGTACGTTGCTTGTCCATCTTGCGGCCGCACCCTCTTCAATCTCGAAGAAGTCCTCCACAAAGTACGCGAAGCCACCAAACACCTCACCGGACTAGATATTGCCGTCATGGGTTGTATCGTCAACGGCCCCGGCGAGATGGCTGATGCAGACTACGGCTATGTCGGCAAAAACCCTGGTTATATCTCCCTATATCGCGGTCGAGACGAGATTAAGCGCGTTCCTGAAGCCGACGGAGTGGTAGAATTAATCGCCCTTATTAAAGCTGACGATCGTTGGGTCGAACCGGAGTAAGGGAGAGGGGGAGACTGGGAGACTGGGAGACTGGCTAAATACTAGCCTAAATTAGGCTATCCAGTACTAGCAACTCCCAACCAAAATCTAAAGTAAAGTGAATGTGAAGCCTACGCTAGCACACCAGCCATCCATACGCAGGGGAGTTTGAGGGGGGCTTTGTCCGCCCCTCTCAACGGGGGGTCTGGGGGTCGGAACCCCCAGATCCGGGTTCTCCCCACACCAGAAAACTTAGTAACTCACAAGCAAAGCTTATTTACCGATTCGCCGATCGCACATCCGCAAAATCCAAAATCCCACTCCCGTATTTACACCGATGCCGCTAAGTACCGAGCAAAGGCAGGATAGAATCTAGTAGTCGATCGCTAGATGCAATATCGGTCACAGTGACTCATGCCGATAGATGTGTTAAATTAAGCATAATTTCCTATTACTTTTTCTTTTCCTGCTAACGGATAAATCATGAAGATCGAAAAAAAAGGGTTAGTTATTGGTGCCACAGCATTAGTGCTCACGGCAGTAGCAGTTACTGGTGCAGGGCTTCATCTTCCCAAAGGAGTAGCGTTCTTCAAGGATAGTCCCAAGGAACTGATTGACGAAGTGTGGCAGATTATCGACAGATCCTACGTCGATGGAACATTTAACCAGAAAGATTGGCGAGCAATCCGCAAGCAATATCTCGGCAAAACTTACAAAAATAAGCAAGAGGCTTACAAATCAGTTCGACTGATGCTAAAAAACCTCAATGACCCTTATACCCGCTTCATGGATCCCAAGGAATTTCGCGATCTTCAGGTCGAAACCTCCGGTCAATTAGTGGGAGTAGGGATTCAGCTCAGTCAAGATGAGAAAACCAAAAAACTGGTAGTCATCGCACCGATCGAAGATACCCCAGCATCCAAAGCCGGAATTCTATCCAAAGATATTATCATCAAAATCGATGGTAAAAGTACCAAGGGCATGGATGTCAACAGTGCCGTCCAATTAATTCGTGGCAAAGAAGGCACCAAAATCAAACTCACCATCCAACGTGATGGTAGTCAAACGCTCGACTTCAATCTCCTACGCAAACAAATCGAGATTCATCCAGTCGAAGCCAAATTCCGCCCCAAAGAACTCGGTGGCATCGGCTATATCCGACTCAAACAGTTTAGTGCTAACGCCGCACCAGAAATGAAAGCTGCAATCGAGAAACTCGAAGCCCAAGGTGCAAATGGCTACGTGCTAGACTTGAGATCGAATCCCGGCGGTTTACTATACGGTGCGATCGACATTGCCCGGATGTGGCTCAACGACGGCAAAATCGTCTCTACCGTCAATCGTCAAGGTACGGGCGAAATCAGCTCCGCCACCAGCAGCGCGATTAGCAACAAACCCCTCGTCGTCCTCGTCGATGGTGGCTCCGCCAGTGCCAGTGAAATCCTCTCTGGTGCCCTCCAAGACAACAAACGCGCCCAACTAATCGGTACCAAGACATTTGGGAAGGGTCTCGTCCAATCTGTCCGCCCCCTAGCTGATGGTTCGGGGATGGCTGTAACCATTGCCAAATACTTCACCCCCAGTGGTAAAGACATCAACAAGGCTGGGATCAAGCCAGATGTAGAAGTCAAGATTTCCAAAGCACAAATCAAGGCATTAGTCAAGGATAGAGCAAAACTGGCAACGGCTGCCGACCCTCAGTATGCCAAAGCACTTCAAACCTTGCAGGTCAGAATCGCCGCAGCGCAAGGCGGTTCTGCTCAGAAAAAATAACCAATACCTTCGCAATCGTCCCACAGATGTGGCAGGTCAAAGAACTTTGTCTGGCACTAGATCTGGGGCGACCTGTTCTGGTCAGCCACCACCCTTGTCCCCTATTCAAGGTAATATGAATGTGAACCCAGATATGGTTAATCGATCGTTTGTGTTAGGCACCAATCATGACTGAAGTCAATCTTAAACCAGAATATAGACCCGGATTAGAAGGAGTTCCTGCTGCAAAATCGAGCATCAGTTATGTTGGCATCCAAACAAACGATGAAGGCAAAAAAGAAGGTGTCTTAGAATACCGCAGTATTCCGATCGAATCATTAGCCACCCATAGCAATTTTATTGAGACAGCTTATCTCTTGATTTGGGGAAAACTGCCAACAGAATCTGAACTCAAAGAATTTTCGGCTGATATTTACTCCCATCGGCGGATCAAATATCGAATCAAAGACATGATGAAATGTTTCCCCGAAACAGGTCATCCGATGGATGCGTTACAAGCTTCAGCAGCAGCTTTGGGACTGTTTTATTCCCGTCATACTCCTCACGATCCCGACTATGTACGTCAAGCAGTAATTCGGCTCCTCGCCAAAATTCCGACGATGGTAGCGGCATTTCAATTGATGCGAAAAGGCAACGATCCGGTCTTGCCTCGCGACGATTTGGACTATGCTGCCAACTTTCTGTATATGTTGACAGAAAAAGAGCCAGATCCGATCGTCGCCAAGGTCATGGATATTTGCATGATTCTCCACGCCGAGCATACCATGAATGCTTCGACATTCTCCGCCAGGGTGACAGCTTCCACCCTGACAGATCCATATGCTGTAATTGCTTCAGCGGTAGGTACCCTCGCAGGACCTCTTCATGGTGGCGCAAATGAAGAAGCAGTCGCCATGTTCGATCGAATTGGTACCGTAGAGAATGTGCGCCCCTATGTCGAGAACTGTATCCAGCTCAACCCCAAGCACAAGTTTATGGGATTCGGTCATCGCGTATACAAGGGAGTCAAAGATCCTCGCGCTATTATCCTGCAAAAATTGGCAGAGCAACTATTTGAAAAATTTGGTTATGACCCTTATTATGATGTGGCACTAGAATTGGAGCGAGTACTAGAAGAGTACCTAGGCCCCGCTGGAATCTATCCAAATGTGGATTATTACTCAGGCTTAGTTTACCGGAAAATGGGCATCCCTGCGGACTTATTTACGCCTGTATTTGCGATCGCCAGAGTCTCCGGTTGGCTAGCACACTGGAACGAACAACTCCAAGAAAATCGCATCTTCCGCCCCACCCAAATCTACACAGGCGAACATCAGCAGCCTTATGTTTCGATTGGGGATAGGGATTAGGGGTTAGGCTTTAGGGGAAAGGGGTTAGAATTCACTCCCAGTCTCCCAGTCCCCCAGTCCCCCATTCTCCCAGTCCCCCA
>JANOPX010000205.1:0-40529 GCA_031422115.1 Chamaesiphon sp. VAR_4_metabat_408
CCCCAACTTCCACAAGTCGGGGGTTTTGTTTTTGTTAATTATCTGTAACTCTTACGACCTTCACGTTCGTCGGCTAGAGGACGATTGCGATCGGTAGTTCGAGTGCGATCGACTTTATCTTTGGCTTTGGTGGCACTGCGTTTGAGCGCGTCGAGGCGGGACTCGTAGTGCCGTCTTTGGCTCTTTTTGGGAGTATCATCGGTGAGCGTTTTTAGGACACTGCCCAGGCTCTTGTAGGCATTAGGGAGCGTATATCCAAAGCGGGTTGCTAGGGCGATCGCTTTCTCATCAGCATCGATCGCTTCTTTGAGATATCGATCGCTATTGTTGCGCGCATATAGTCGATATCCCGACACACCACACAAACCTAGAGCCAGGACTAATAGTAGACCATCCTGCACCCACAATTCGCCGACAGCACCACCCAAACCGATCGCTAGAGCAGCCATTTCCCAGCCATCGCGGGGAATTGTATCATTTTGGACTCGTGCGACTTCATGCCAAAATAACAGATTTCGTTGATCGAGAGCCAGACGCTCCCATTTCACCAGATCGATCTGAATTTCAACTTGATCCTTACCCAATTCTTCACTCCGAATCAGGCGAGGATTGACTTCGACGGTAGTTTCCACCGTCACCCAGCTTTGGAGTTCGGGAGGGAGCAAACTTTTGAGCCGACGCAGTTCACTCATTTCAGCGCGAGCAGAGGCAGCGGAGTAGGATGTCATAAAGATATTTACGATCGAGCTTGGTTATCATTTTAGCGAATTCGCTAGCACGAATGTCAAGAATAGGACAGGATCTCTCCAATTTAGCGGCTAGCGAGAGACTACAGTCGGTCGGGATTTGGCAGAACTGTAGTAGATTTTGGGAATTCTACAAGAGCGGCTTTCGGTTACGACAATCGTTGGCGGAAAGCCTACCGGAGGTAATCGACAGTCACCGATCTATTGTATTTTGTCCTATGGGCCATCTTGATGAATCCGATCGACTGTATGAAATTTGTTACAATACTAATTACTTGCCTTCTAACTGCAATTGCACAAACGACAACATCTACCACTAGAGTTGATGAGATCGTCACCAATCGACAAAACCCACTTAGGGTGCCCCAGTATCGCAAATCATCTACATCGAAATTTGCTATGAATCCCCTCGAATTGTCAATCCACGATCGAGTCAATCAGTATCGTCAGGCTCAAAATTTACCACCATTAACCTTCGATGCTACAATCGCGGCTCAAGCTAGATCCCACAGCATCAAGATGGCAAGAGCAAGTCGTCTCAGCCATGATGGTTTTAAGGAACGTGTAGATATGGTCGCCAGGACGATCGCCTATAGAGGAGCCGCAGAAAATGTGGCTTACAATATGGGTCATACTTATCCAGATGATACTGCTGTCAAAGGGTGGATTAAAAGTCCAGGGCATCAGGTTAATATGGTTGGCGCGTACGATCTCACAGGCATTGGAGTCGCCCAAAATTCTCAAGGTGAATATTACTTCACCCAAATTTTCATTAGCAAAAGATAGAGCTTACTTTTAAGCTTTATGCTTTAAAATAAGGGGTATCCGAACAAAATTCAATACCCCCACATGGAAGACTTTCAAATTTTCGATCGAGATTTAGATGATGCGCTGACTACTAAGTACTTGCAAGCAGAAGCGATCGCCGTCGATACTGAGACAATGGGATTAAACTATGTTCGCGACAGGCTATGCTTGGTACAGTTATCTGCTCCTGGCTTATTAACTGTAATTAAAATTGCCAAAGGACAAACCGCCGCACCCAATTTAAAACGGGTCATGGAAGCAACACAATCTACAAAAATCTTCCATTTTGCTAGATTCGATGTGGCACAACTACGCCATCGGTTAGAGATTATTACTAACCCGATCTTCTGCACCAAAATCGCCAGCAAATTAATTCGCACCTATTCCTCTCGCCACGGCTTGAAAGAGTTGGTATATCAACTTGAAGGTGTCGAACTCGACAAATCATCTCAATCTTCTGACTGGGGTGATGCAGACAATCTCTCCGATGCACAACTCCGCTACGCCGCTAATGATGTTCGTTACTTGGTTTCGATGCGCGAGAAATTGATCGTTAAGTTAAAACGTGAAGATCGCTGGGAATTGGCACAGGCATGTTTTCAAGCGTTACCGACAATCGTCTCCCTAGACTTATTACAGTACGAGGATATCTTTTCCCATCAGTAAAAGGGCTGAGGGAGCGAGGGAGTGAAGCTTGCCCAATTCAAAATCAGCTTTCTCCTGTTTCTCTAGACTTATTACAGTATGAGGATATCTTCTCCCATCAGTAAAAGGGCTGAGGGGCTGAGGCTTGCCCAATCCAAAATCCAAAATAGGCTAATTCCCCATCTGCAACCAAGCAGTAAGAGCCACCGCCAGGGCATCGGCGGCATCATCTGGGCGAGGAATTTTATCGAGGGCGAGTTCTCTGGCTACCGCTTCTTGAACATCAGGCTTCTTAGCATTTCCATAACCTGCAACGGCTTGTTTGACTTGAGAGGGGGTGAACTCAACGTAGGGTAAGCCATGTTGCGCGATGACTAGCAAAACTACTCCTCTAGCTTGAGCTACAGGGATGGTATTTCCCATTTTATAAAAAAATAACTGCTCGATGGCAACTAAATCAGGCTGAATGCTGTCTAGTAAGGAGTGCATGTCATCATAAATCGTTTGGAGGCGCAAACCAATGTCCGTTCGAGCCGGAGTCTGAATAATCCCAAAGTCAACCAAGGTAACAGAAGGTGGGCGGGCATCGCGGGCAATCGCAATCGCACCAAAGCCCAAACTTGCCAATCCTGGATCCAATCCGAGAATTGTCGTAATTGTCATAGATTTAACCAAAAATTAATCTCGATCCTGTAATCTGGAACTAGTCGAATTGCTGAACTTGAATGTTTTGTCTTTACGATCGCAATTATGTGCGGATTAAATGGGTATAAAAGATACATGGAGAGTTTTGAGAGTCCTCGACAGTTCCATTAGCAGTGCTGGTGATTCTAGCAGTGTTGTATAAAATTCATAGCCAATAGATATTTTATGCACTAACTATGTAACCAAATTGACGAAAAGCATGGAAATAGCACAAAAGTTCTATCCAGATACTGTTTCCGATCGGTCATAGTAGCGGTAAGATCGACTCATTCCGATCCATCTACAAATTGAAGCTTTTAAAATTTCCTTATTTTAATCACAAAAATAATGTCGATCGGTCTCTTCAAACAAACAGTCAGGTATTTACGCGCTAGTGCCAAACCCTCGTCAGCACAAAGCGTAAACCATCGTCGCGTTCGGCGGTTATTCCGGTGGCTATCCCCAGGAATTTTCGTCAAACGATGGCTATTGACGATTAGTGTTGGCGTACTGATGACGATTTTGGGTTTAGCGATTTGGCTCAAGCTCACGCCAATTTTTTGGTTGATTCAACTTACCGATAAAGTTGCTGAGTATTTGGCTACCATCGCTCCCCATTATCTATCAGGGCCGATTGTTTTGGGGTTTGGGTTATTTCTGATTTTTTGGGGACATGGACGTTCCTTGGGTGAAATTAGGAAAGTATTACGCCCCGATGCGGATGAGAATTTAGTCGATACACTATGGCAAAATCGGCGACTCAATCGCGGCCCGAAGATTGTGGCAATCGGCGGCGGTACAGGCTTATCGACGCTCCTACGGGGCTTGAAATTCCACACTGCTAATTTGACTGCAATTGTCACT
The DNA here is from genome assembly GCA_031422115.1 of Chamaesiphon sp. VAR_4_metabat_408. GTDB lineage: Bacteria > Cyanobacteriota > Cyanobacteriia > Cyanobacteriales > Chamaesiphonaceae > Chamaesiphon. Next base: position 3,747 of record JANOPX010000205.1, read on the forward strand.
GTCGCAGACGACGGCGGCTCTTCGGGGCGGCTACGACGAGATTTTGGGGTGTTACCTCCAGGCGATATCCGCAACTGTATCGCGGCATTGGCTGATGAAGAAACCTTGCTGACTGAGTTGTTTCAATATCGGTTTGAAGCGGGCGATGGTTTGAGTGGGCATAGTTTTGGGAATTTGTTTTTGACAGCGATGTCGGAGATTACTGGTGACTTGGAACGAGCTGTAGCAGCTAGCTCAAAGGTTTTGGCGATTAGAGGGCGGGTATTGCCAGCCACTTTGACTGATGTGACTTTGTGGGCGAGATTGACTGATGGGCGAGTAATTCAGGGTGAATCAAGCATTACCGAAGCAGGGGGAGAAATTGCCGAAATCGGTTGTCATCCAGCCAATCCACCCGCTCTAAGTGCGGCGATTTCGGCAATCCAGGAGGCTGATTATATTATCATGGGGCCAGGGAGTTTATACACCAGTGTGATTTCTAATTTGCTAGTGCCCGAAATTGCCGCAGCTATTGCCGAGCGGAATGTACCTAGCATCTATGTCTGCAATATTATGACTCAACCAGGGGAGACTACTGGTTATACTGTGGCAGATCACATTCAAAGTATCGACAGATCCTGTGGTAAAAAGTTATTTGATTCGGTACTGGTACAGAAAAATCAACCTTCGTTGGGCTGTCTGCAACGTTACGCTCTAGAGAACTCGTATCCGGTATTGCTCGATCGAGAAGATGTGGCACAATTAGGACGAGAGGTGGTTGAGGCGCACATCATGGAGGAAAATCGGGAAACTGGTTATCTTCGGCATAATTCCAGACGGCTGGCAAAGTCTCTCATCAACTTCTACCATCGCTCCCAAGAATTCAATCCTCGCAAAGTATCCAATGTTACTCAGCTTCCTAGAGATGTTAACAATATCAAGTCAGCATGAGAGGAGCGGTAAGTGGAGATCGTAAGTTTGCCCGATGCGGCGGCGACTCAAGCTGTGGGGATGAAGTTTGGCGAGTCTTTAACGGCGGGTAGCGTACTGCTGTTGACGGGGGATTTGGGCAGTGGTAAAACTACCCTGGTTCAGGGTTTGGCGCAAGGGATGGGCATCGAGGATGCGATCGTCAGTCCGACTTTCACGATTATTAATGAGTATTTTAGCGGTCGTTTGCCACTTTATCATTTAGACTTATATCGCTTGGCAGCGGCTGAGGTGTTGGAGTTGAATTTAGAATCCTACTGGCTGGGAATTGAGTTTGAGCCAGGGGTGATGGCGATCGAGTGGGCTGAGAGATTGCCCTATTTGCCGGATAATTATATCCAGATTGAGTTAACCTACGATGTCAGTGAGGGTAGGGTGGCGAGGATTTTGAGGGGTTCTTCTAGTACTTAGTTTTGGATGGTGCTTTTGAAACACAGAGGGGCACGGAGGACTCACTGAGGTTCACGGAGGAAGTGGCTAGTACTAGGTGGGGATTAGTTCGCCCGGACGTAGGCGAGACCATTTTCCTTTATCCTGGGTGAAGCTCTCACAGCCAACTACGTCCCATTCCATTTCGACATAATCGGCTTGGGGGCGGATATTGACGTTGATTTGGGGTGCTGTGGCGGTGAAGTCAGGGGATGGGGTGAGATGGGCTTGTTGATGTTGTTCTTCTACTGCATGATAGGTCGTGCAGCGATCGACATATTCGCAATTGATACAAATGCACATGAGGGGTTGGGGGTTGGGAGTTGGGAGTTGGGAGTTTGGATTTGACATCGCGCCAACAACCTAAAATTTATTGATGCTTGCCCAATTAATCAATTTTTTGCTTACTTAACTTAATTCTATGCAGTTTTTAAAGAATCTACCATTCGATTTGGATTTATTGCCGAAACCTGTTTATGTGGTGGGGGGTGCGGTGCGGGATGATTTGTTGGGGCGGGTGCGGGGGGAGTTGGATTTAGATTTGGTAATATCTGTGGGGGCGGTGGAGACGGCGCGAATGTTGGCGACGAAATATGGGGCGGGTTTTGTGTTGTTGGATGGGGAGCGTCAGATTGCGCGGGTGGTGTTTCCGGGGATGACGGTGGATATCGCTCAACAGGATGGAGCTGATATTAGTCAGGATTTGCAGCGGCGAGACTATACTTTGAATGCGATCGCTTACGATATTCAAGCTGGAGTGTCGATCGATCCGCTCAATGGCACTCAGGACATCCAGGAGCGCACGATTCGGATGGTGAGCAGACAAAACCTCATTGATGACCCTTTACGCCTATTCAGGGCTTATCGACAGGGGGCACAGCTCAATTTTACGATCGAAGCTCACACTGGCGAAGCAATTCGGGAATTGGCGCACCTATCTACAACGGTTGCGGCAGAAAGGGTATTGGCGGAGCTAAGGTATCTATTGCAAACGCCCGATAGTAGTAGGTGGTTGGTGGAGATGGCGGCGGATGGTTTATTATCTGGTTGGTTGAATGCGCCGATCGATGGAGATTTGGCGATGCAATTGGGTAAGATCGATCGAGCGATCGATCTCATTAAATCCGATTATCCCGCACTTGATGACGAATTGGATCGCTCGATCCGAGCTACGATCGCAATTTCTCGGAAGGGGATGTCTAAACTGACGGCTTTATTATCATCTAAGTTGTTAGTAGCTACAGCTCAAATGTCGCGGTTGACATTTAGTTCGATCGAAATTCAGATCGTATCTACAGCCATCAGTCATTTACCCACATTGTTAGGTGGAGAGATGTCTTTGCGCGAGCAATATTTGTGGTTTCAGGGGGTGGGGCGGAATTTTCCGCTATTGGTTATTTTAGCACTAGCGAGTGGTGTCAAAATAGATGCTTTGGTATCTTTAATCCACCGTTATCTCAATCCTGAAGATCTAGTCGCTCATCCGACTCCCCTTGTGAGTGGAAATGATTTGATGAAGGCTCTATCAATGAAGCCATCACCCGCAATTGGCAAGCTACTGACGGAAATTCATGTAGGGCGAATTATGGGAGAAATAATCACACCCGCAGATGCAATCGAGTTTGCGCGAAATTTCAAGGATCTGTAGGGGTAGGTTTATGCAAACAACTATCGATAAATTCAATCTAATCTACAACAAAACCTACCCTCTTCCCCAAAATATATGTCTGGAAGGATCGGGTGGTGCTCATGCGCTTTCGCACGATCGCACCCTACGTCTTATCCCATCGATAAACCAGTCGGTAAGATCGATCGCTCTTCAGATGTTAAACCCTTACTTTGAATTAATACCCCAAATTTACCCACACCCATTGGATCGATTAATTGATGGAGATTTTGGCGACGAGTCAGGATAGATTGGATATCTCCACCGCTGTGAGAAATTGTGCTAATTCGATCTCCCAAACCTAATGCCATTAGAAACATCCCTTGTTTGGTAAATCCAATAGTTTCTAATCCTAATAATTCACCCTGCTTTTGGATGGTGGTAAAATCGACGTGGGCGGTTAGATCTTGATTACCGATATTAATATAAGGATCGCTATGATGATAATGTTCGTAATAACATTGGAGCGTGCCTTGACGAATTGGGTTGTAATAACGATCGGCACTATATCCATAATCGATCGAGATAATATAACCACGCGCTAATTTTTGCTCTACTAGCTTGAGCCACTCTAGGGCGGCTAGATTTACTTCGGTGCGATAGCCCTCTGCATATTTGTCGGTGAGTAAATCGATGTGATTTAGTTGCCAATATCGATCTAACCTGTCGGTAGATAGTTCGTCAATTATTTCCGTAAATATTAGATCCTGACTGCCTACAGTAACATATATTTCTTGCAACCGATCGTCTTTGACTATTAATTGATGAACGGGTAGAGCATCAATGAGTTCATTTGATAGGAAACAGCCAACTATAGATCGATCGTCAATTTCCAACCATTCACACCACCTCACAGGCAAATTACTTAATCTCGCTTGCTGTGTGGTAATCATTGCTGGCGCAGTTTCAATAATTATATAATCTACAACTGTAAAAAAAACAAAGTGTTCTCGTCGTAAATATCCTAAAATTTGAGCGGCTAATAAACCTTGCCCTGCACCCATCTCAACAATACTAAATCTGTCAGGAGAACCCAATATTTCCCATATTTGTTTTAATTGAACTGCTAATAGCTCACCAAAATCAGCAGCCAAATGAGGAGATGTTAAAAAATCACCACTTGTACCGATACAGTTAGCATTACTGGCATAATAGCCAAATTGAGGATGATATAGTACCAACTCCATATAGTCAGCAAATGAGATCCTTTGTTGGGGTGAGTTGGTAATGCGATCGCAGATATTTTCGACTAGTTGTAAATTATTATTCATAGGGTGTTAGGATATAAATTCTGCAATATGTAAATAATTATCGATACCTAAAATCATGAAATTTCATCAGGCGATAAGCAATTGGCGATTAGGATTGGGTTTGTCATTGATTACCGCCATGCTATGGGGATTGGTACCGATATCTTTAGCCATCGTACTCAAAAAAATAGATCCTTATACAATTAATTGGTTTCGATTTACTAGTGCATTTATTTCATTAGGCTGTTATTTAGCTTACCAAAAAAGATTACCAGAGATAAGTCAATTAAAGTCGGGTTCTCCTTACTTATGGGCGATCGCTATTTTGGGTTTAATGGGCAATTATCTGTTTTTTGTGATGGGCTTACAGGCGACATCTCCCTCACATGCAGAGGTGTTGATTCAATTAGCTGGGGTGTCTTTTAGCTTGGGAGCATTAGTTATTTTCAAAGAGAGATATACTCGCAATCAATGGTTAGGATTGGGAGTTCTGATAGCTGGATTTATTGGGTTCTTTTCCGAGCAGTTGAAAGTACTATTTGCCAGTAGCGATCGATATATTAGTGGTAGTCTGATGTTAGTAGTTGCAGCTCTCACTTGGGCGGTTTACGCTTTAGCGCAGAAGCAGCTATTAGTCAAACTAGACTCGGCACATATTATGTGGGTTATCTATGGAGCTTGCGGGATATTCTTCGGGATCTTAGCCAAACCGCAAAGCCTACTTCAGCTTAACGCGATCGAGTGGTCAATGCTCATCTTCTGCGGCTTAAATACCGTAATTGCCTATGGTTGCTTTGCCGAATCTCTCCAACATTGGGAAGCTTCTAAAGTCAGCTCAATTCTAGCTCTTGCACCCATTTTTACGATCGCATCAATGAGCATTATCACCTGGCTATTGCCTGGATTAGTCACTCCCGAACATTTAACCCTATTGAGTTTGGTAGGTGCGATGCTCATCGTCTCCGGCTCGATCTCCATCTCACTAGGAAAAAGTGCTAGGTAACTAAACCATGCCATATTTTCGAGCCGATACCAGTGAGGAAGGTGGGTTTCGATCTAGACATTGCCCTCATCCTTCTTCTTCAATACTAATTTCCCCCTTGATAGGTTTGGCAAAAAGCTTGCCAGCATCCCAATTATAGGTAGTGAAACTAGGTAAAATTTCGCGAGCAAAAGCTTCAGCAGCTTTGGAGCGATAACGGTTGGGATTGACAATAACTGAGAGCATTCTTTCGATCGCGACAGCATCGACTTTTACCCGATGAATCGTGCCCAATTCTAGCTCTCGCTCGATCGCCGAAGAAGAAACAAAAGCCGCACCCAAACCAGCTTGCACTGCATTCTTGATGGCTTCGATCGAGTTTAATTCCATCTCAATTTTGAGACGATTGGGATCGATACCGCAACGAGTCAAGACTCGATCGATCACTTTGCGAATAGTCGATTGGGAATCCAAAGTGATAAACTGAAGTTTGTACAGATCCTCCTTGGGAATCGCCGTCATCCCGGCAAAACTATGATTGCTGGGTAAAATCAACGCCAATTCATCCTCAGCATAGGGCAAAATATCCAAAGACTCCTGCAATTCCGACGGAACTTCCCCGCCGATGATCGCCAAATCCACCTGCCCATTTGCCACACTCCAAGCCGTACGCCGCGTAGAATGAACGTGCAACTGTACCGACACATCCGGGTACTTTTGCCTAAACATCCCAATCATCCGGGGTAATAAATAAGTCCCCGTCGTCTGAGAAGCACCAACGATGAGCGTACCACCTTGAAGATTCTGGAGATCCTCGATCGCTCGACAGGTTTCCTGACAGAGTGTGATAATCTTATCCCCATAACCTAACAACAGATGTCCAGCTTCAGTCAGTTGTGCTCTCCTGCCACCGCGATCGAACAACGGCACATCCAATTGACGTTCGAGATTCTGTACCTGTAAACTAACGGCAGGTTGAGATACATATAAGCTGTCAGCAGCACGTTTAAAGCTCCCCTCAGCAGCAATGGCTTTGAGAATGCGTAACTGATCTAGGGTGAAGGGCAAGTCAGACATAGCAGTTAACGTGTAAGAGTAGCGGCGATAGACTTGTCATTGACAGTACCATAACTGCTGGTGCATAGTTCCCACCTTAATATAAATGACAACAATCTGGGAGTTGGGAGTTGGGAGAATAGGGGATACTCAGATCTTGCACTCAACGACAGATCGCACACAATTAACTTGTAGGGGTGCCCCTTGTGGGTACCAAAGGGTTGAAAAACGATCGCTTCAATCATCAGTACTGCCCGAATCTTCAACCCGTCTAATTTTGACGGCGCAAGAAGGGAATCAGCGAGTCTTTGATTTGAGCATACCAATGTTCCTGGGGATAGTGTGCGGCGAGGGGAAGAGTGACTAATTCGCCCTGCTTCAATGATTTGACGCAGGTTTGAGCTTGCGCCAGAGTGAGCCAAGGATCTTCAATCCCCCATAAAATTTGGATGGGGATGTCTAATTTTGGTAAACCCGTCGTGATTTCGACTAGGGATTCGGCTAATCTGAGATTGCGGACAGTCGCCAAGAGCGATCGACCAGGGATGCCACTTTTGAGATATGGTCTACGATAGACTTCGAGATACTTGTTCTCGATGACAAACTTACAGCCAGCCTCTAGGGTACGCTCGACAGCAAGAGGATCTTGAGTGAGCATTTCCCCCGCCACTGGTAAAGCTAGTTGCTTTAATGCCCAGGGTAATTTAACATCAGTCGTCAGTGGTGCATTGAGAATGACTAGTTTGCTGACTCGATCGGGATAACGGATCGCATATTGCAGCCCTACGGTACCGAGAAAGCCCTGGATGACAAGGGAAACTCGATCGAACCCTCCGACATCGATAAAATCTGCCAGAGCCTGCACAAAGGCATCTGGGGTATATTTAAAATCGCGAGCTTCCGGCTTGCTAGAATTACCAAAGCCAATCAAATCTGGAGCGATCGCGTGTATCCCATTTTCGGCTAACATGGGCATCAATCCCGTCCATGTCAAACTCTGGGAGGGTAATCCATGTAGCAATATCGCCGTCTGGGGATTTTCCCAGCCAACGGGCGCGAGTTCTCGATATACCCATTCTAGAGAGCCAACTTCGATAATTTTTTGAGTGATTTCAGCCACAATGATTTTTAGTGATGAGCCATTCTCTAGTCTAGATGGCGATCGCACCAGTATTGGAATTTTGGATCGCAAAATCCAAAGCACGCGGAGGAAACCTCCGCGCTGGGCGGGTGACCCGCCTAGCTATGTGTTTGGATTAAGACGGATTTTGGATTTTGGATTTTGCGGCATCTGCTAGGCAGAGGCTTTGCCAAAGCGCACGCCTTTGTGACCCGACTTTGTTGGGTTTCCCCGCTTTGGTTCGTTCCATTCTCCTACCGGAGAGGCTTTTGCTGAGGCAAAGGCTTCGCCAACGCTAACGATTTTTAAATTATGACATCTAACTGGAATCCAGAAGTATATATCAAAGCTTGTCGGTTTGCGGCAATTGCTCATCGCGGGCAAATTGTACCTGGAAGTGATTTACCATATCTGCTGCACTTGAATTTTGTCAGCATGGAAATCATCGCTGCGCTGAGTCTAGAGTCGGGATCTGATGGCGATTTAGCAATTCAATGTGCTTTGCTTCATGATACGATCGAAGATACAGATACGACCTACGCCCAGATCGAATCTACCTTTGGAATTGGAGTAGCTGATGGAGTGCAGGCTCTGAGCAAAAATCCAGACTTGGAAAAATCTCAACAACTAACAGATAGTCTCGATCGCATCCAACAGCAACCACAAGAGATTTGGATGGTAAAATTAGCCGATCGAATTACCAATCTACAACCACCTCCAACTCATTGGACAAATGAAAAAATTCGCCGTTACCACCAAGAAGCTGTAGAAATTCACGCTCGTCTACAAACGGCAAGTCCTTATCTAGGATCGAGATTAGCTGTAAAAATCGACAACTATATTGCTCGCTAGTAAGCATAAAATATCTTTATTATCTTTTAAGGATTTTATCGCGGTTCATCCTAGTTTACTTTCCTTCGATCGACCCTTTCCCATTACCAAGGCACGGTTTATCAGTATCTTCAGCCCCAAATTGGCGATGACGAATAGACCTCCGGGGACATCGTAAAGATCGGCTCTTACAGCGATTATAGCACCAAATCACCGTTCTACAGATCGAAATAATTCACCTTTCGATGTCTCGACGATCCTTGCTCTGTCTTCTGTTCGAGAACGGCGATTCACCGCGCAATTGTTCGTGAGGTGAGAACCAAGGTTTGCCTGGTAATATCTCTCATAAAAAAGAGAGAATCTGTCCCTCATTTAGGGTGCCATACTTCTGGACGATTGAATGATAATTTAGCCCTCGTACATAGTTCTGGACTAAAAATACATCTGGATATTCTAGTGAGGAGGGTGGGTTTTGGCTGAGGTTGATGGAACTATCAACAGTTGTTTGCATAAACCCACCCCTACAGATCCAATCTATCTGCGACTGCTAACCAAGCCAAATATTCAGCTATCAATAATGCCTAGATTATGTATTCGATCGACCCAACCGTCTCCAGCAAAATATCCTCCAAGGAGGGGTGCCCGTAAGGCGGGGTGGGTCAGATCTACGCTACCCACATACTATTATTCCCAACATTTCGGAGTAATTTTCTCATCGATCGGTCTTTGAGCATAGCGATCGATATTAGAACTCACATTCGGCACTTTTCGCTCAGAGGAGGGGATTTTGCTAGAGACGGTTGGGAATTATGCTGTGGAGAGGGGGTCGCGACCTGTCAACCAAACCAAATACTTGGGTATACTCTGCGTAATCGTCGCATCTCAGTTGTATGTCTCTCATCGGCAAAATCCTCAACAACCGATTTTATATCCTCAGATCCCTCGGCAAAGGTGGATTCGGACATACATATCTCGCCGAAGATCGGGGTTTCCAAGCGCGTCACCACTGCGTCGTCAAACATCTCGATCCAGCCAAAGAAAATCTCCCATATCTCGATAAAATCAAAGAATTGTTCGATCGCGAAGCAGACACCCTCGCCAAACTCAGCCTCTACAGCAATAACCTTATCCCCAAGCTCATCGATAGATTTCAGGAGTCAGGTGCTAAATTAGAGTCAGAACTTTTTGAGCTAGGATCGCTGAAGATATCTAGAATCTCAGGGGTTGTTTTGCCGATCGATCCCCGAACGCCCTAATATAAGGGTAGATATTTTTACACGATCGAAATAATATTGTGAAAGCGATTACATTACTCGGATCTACTGGCTCGATCGGTACTCAAACCCTAGATATCGTCGAAAATAACCCCGATAAGTTTCGGATTGTCGGATTGGCGGCGGGTAGCAATGTGGAGATGCTAGCGGCTCAGGTGCGCCAGTTTCGCCCGGAGATTGTGGCGATTGGGAACCAGAGTAAGTTGTCCGAGTTCAAAGATGCGATCGCTAACTTAGATTATCGCCCAATTGTGGTCGCGGGTGAGAGTGGGACGATCGAAGTTGCGGCATATGGCGACGCTCAGAGTGTCGTCACGGGTATCGTTGGATTTGCCGGACTTTTGCCAACTATTGCGGCGATTAAAGCCGGGAAAGATATCGCCCTGGCTAATAAAGAAACCCTGATCGCTGGCGGGCCAGTGGTGTTACCCTTGGTGAAAGAGTATGGGGTCAAATTACTCCCGGCGGATTCCGAGCATTCGGCTATTTTTCAGTGTTTGCAGGGTGTACCTGTGGGTGGATTGCGGCGAATTATTCTGACTGCTTCTGGTGGAGCATTTCGGGATTTGTCGATCGAAAAGCTAGCGCAAGTGAAAGTTGCTGACGCGCTCAAGCATCCAAATTGGTCGATGGGTCAAAAAATCACCATTGACTCAGCTACGATGATGAATAAGGGTTTAGAAGTAATTGAGGCGCACTACTTATTTGGGCTTGATTACGATCGCATCGATGTCGTCATCCATCCCCAGAGTATCGTCCATTCCCTAATTGAAGTCCAGGATACATCAGTACTCGCTCAACTAGGTTGGCCAGATATGCGCCTCCCCCTATTATATGCCCTCTCCTGGCCCGATCGGATCTACACCGACTGGAAACCCTTCGATCTCGTTAAAGCGGGAGATTTGACCTTTAGAGAGCCAGATGACGCGAAATATCCCTGTATCCAACTCGCCTATGCCGCCGGGAGAGCTGGCGGTTCGATGCCTGCGGTATTAAATGGTGCCAACGAGCAAGCCGTCGCCCTATTTCTAGCCGAAAAAATCCACTTCCTACATATCCCCAAATTAATCGAAAAAGTCTGCGACAAATACCAAGCTGATAATAACCAAAACCCCAACCTAGATGATATCTTAGCCGCCGATCGATGGGCAAGAGATATGGTCATAGAACTCAGTCAACAGGTTGTCGCTAGTAAATAAGGAATGAGGATTTAATAATATACACATCTGTAGGTTGGGTAGCAGCCCGCGTAAGCGCAAAGCGCAAGCTACGCTAACGCGTTGGCGAAGCCTTTGCCTCAGCAAAAGCGTCTCCTTTGGAGAAAACCCAACATTCCTAGAGCGTTGGGTTATTTCGAGGCGTTCGCGTAGCGTTTGCCGTGCCTACGGCAGGCTAACGCCAACAGCAAAAAGGCTCTTACTCGAGCGGGAGGCTATCGCCAACGGTTACGCGGTGCTCTCTACCCAACCTACGCAAGTTATTAAATCCTCATCTCTAAAAGAGGGCGTTGCTGGATTGAGGGATGAAACTATCGGTAGGGGCAATTCATGAATTGCCCCTACCGATAGTTTTAGCAATCTCCTCTGTGTTGAATCATCCTGGTTGGGTGGGTATCACCACTAGATCTAAAAAATTTAATATTGGTATAATGTCAAGTAAGTTGTTACAAAAGTTGATATTCAAAGTTTGAGCTACTGACTTTTCCCCTGTCCCCAGTATTAACCAACAGCCACCAGCACCATGTACAACCCCATTGACAGAAATAATCCCTTTGACAAACATATCCCTGGATTGGACATGGATCTCCTCAGTCAGTTGATTCGTCAGCAGGCTCAGAGCAGATCGAAGTCTGGGAATATCGCGATTCTTGGATGTGGATATGTCGGTAGTACGTTGGCCGATTGTTGGCAAGAGCAGGGACATTTTGTCACGGGTACTACCACTAGTAAAGAACGAATGGCTCCACTGGGAGAAATCGTTTCCAAAGCAGTCTTGATGAATGGGAATGAACTAACAGCGGTGCATTCACTGCTCGAAGGGCAAGATACTCTAGTTGTCAGCGTTGCACCTACAGGTTCCCAACCAGCCGATGAAGCGACTTATGCGGCTACTTATCTCAACACGGTCAAGAATTTGGTTGAGGCTCTAGAGCAAGCTCCTAATGTCAAGCAAGTCATCTATTTAAGTAGCTGCTCTGTATATGGCGATCGTCAGGGAGAATGGGTAGATGAGAATGCCCAAATCGACCCTGTGGAGCAGAAAAGTCAGGTACTGTATGAGTCTGAGCAAATCATCCTCCAAGCAGCCAATGAGTATCAAAACGTCTGTGTGCTGCGACTGGGGGGGATTTATGGCCCAGGGCGAGAATTAGTGGGGATGTTTGGCGGTTTAGCTGGAATGACGATGCCAGGAAATGGCGATCGATTTGTCAACTGGGTTCACCGCGATGATATCATTGGGGCGATCGAGTTTGCACGGTTGAAGCAGCTCAATGGGGTTTATAATCTCGTGGATGATAGTCAAATGACGGTCAAGGAACAAGTCAAACGTGTCTGTGACTACTATAATTTGCCACCAGTAAACTGGGATCCTGCCAGATTGAGCTTTCAGCGCAAAAGCTTGCAAGTCAGCAATCAAAAGCTAAAAGCAGCCGGATACGATCTAATTCACCCCCAACTCATGGTTTAAAGCTGCAAAAGTTGTTGGAGCGAGGTTTAAATCCTCGTTCCAGGCTACGGCATAGCACCACCTCTAGCGATATTATCCAATAATCCAAAATCCCGCTTGGTGAAACACACAGCACGAGGAAACCGTCTAGCGACACGTCGTGCCTCCGGCAGGTGTGAGCGTCAACGCTTCGCAATGCTAAAGGCAAGGCTATCGCCAACGCCTACCGCGTGATTTCATCCGCAAAATCCAAAATCCAAAATCAAACCGTGATAAGATAGACCCTTCCTAGTTTGATTCGTAGTCTAGTGTGAGGGAAGGGTCGAATGGACAGCTTGAAAGGTAGAGATTTACTGAGCATGACGGATCTCAGTACTGAGGAAACATTGGCTCTCTTGCAACTAGCAGCGGATCTGAAGCAGGGTAAGATTAAACCTATCTGTCGCAAAAATTTGGGATTGCTATTTTATAAGGCTTCTACACGTACGCGAGTAAGTTTCTTTGCGGCGATGAGTCAGCTCGGCGGGCAAACGATCGATTTGAATACTAGTATGATGCAGGTTGGGCGGGGTGAGCCGTTGGAAGATACCGCCAGAGTTTTGGATGGATATTTAGACGTACTGGCGATTCGGACTTTTGCCCATGAGGATCTCGAAACTTTTGCTAAATATGCTAAGATGCCGATCGTCAATGCTCTGACAGATTTGGAACATCCTTGTCAGGTATTGGCAGATTTACAGACGATTCAAGCAAATTTTGGTCAATTGGCGGGATTGAAGCTCGCTTATTGTGGCGATGGGAATAATATGGCGCACTCATTGATGCTCGGTTGTGCGACGGTGGGCATGGATATTGCGATCGCATCTCCATCTAATTTTATCCCAGATCCGCAAATTGTCGATCGCGCAAAATCGATCGCCGCCATTAAAGGTACTGAAGTTTTAATCACTCAATCGCCCCAAGAAGCTGTCAGCAAAGCTCATGCCGTCTATACCGATGTCTGGGCAAGTATGGGACAAGAATCAGAAGCTACCGATCGCCTGCCGATCTTCCAAGCATATCAGGTAAATGAAGCGTTATTATCGATCGCCGATCCTGAATCGATCGTCCTTCACTGTCTACCCGCTCATCGAGGCGAAGAAATCACCGCCGATGTTCTTGAGGGTACTCGATCGCGCGTCTGGGAGCAAGCCGAAAATCGGATGCACGCGCAGAAGGCACTTTTGGTAAGCGTCTTGGGTGCGGAGTAGGGGAGAGGGGGAGACTGGGGGACTGGGGGACTGGGAGACGCTTTTTACCTCACCCCTCATCCCCATATAATGAATAGTTACAAATTCAAATATTCTGTTTATCGTCGTAAATTTCGACAGCCGTTACTTACTAGTCATGGAGTTTGGGCGGAGAGAGTCGGGATTATTATCCACCTGACTGATGAATGTGGGACATCTCATGCTGGAGAAATCGCGCCGATTCCGTGGTTCGGTTCGGAGTCTGTGGAAAGCGCGATCGAGTATTGTCAGCAAGTCGGGGATAATATTACCGTTGCCCAAATTTACCAGATTCCCGATATTTTGCCTGCTTGTCAATTTGGGTTTGGCTCCGCTCTGATGGCATTTAATTCGCCCTCAGCTATTCAAACCGAATCCAATTTCAATATCAGTGCGCTCCTACCCACAGGTAGCCCCGCAATTGGCGCATGGCAGCCGTTATGGGCGAAAGGATATACAACCTTTAAATGGAAGATTGGAGTGGGTTCGATCGCCCAGGAGATGGCAATCTGGGCACAGTTAATCGAGGCTTTACCCTTTACTGCAAAACTTCGACTCGATGCTAATGGGGGGTTAACTTATGCGGAAGCGATACAGTGGCTAGAAGTTTGTGAGTCAGAGCCACGGATGGAGTTTATCGAGCAACCTTTAGCACCTGAGTCGATTGCTGAGACGATCGAGTTGAGTCAACGCTATTCTACCTCGATCGCGTTGGATGAATCTGTGGCTACGTTCGATCGACTTCAAGCTATTTATCATCAAGGTTGGCGGGGTATATATGTTGTCAAACCAGGGATTGCTGGTTTTCCTTGGCGGTTGGCTGAGTTTGTGACTGAGCATCAGCTTGATGTGGTGTTGTCTTCGGTGTTGGAGACTGGGGTGGGTAGGGATGGGGCTTTGAGGTTGGCTGCGGGGTTGGGTTTGAGGCGGGCTTTGGGGTTTGGGGTGGAGGGGTTTTTTAGTGCTTAGTTGGGGTGTTAACTAAACACAGAGGAGCACTGAGGTTTCACGGAGGTTCACGGAGGAGAGGTAGGTGTACGATGAATTTGCTGCCGAGGGTGGGTTGACTGTGGGCTTGGATATTGCCGTGATGGGTTTGGATGATGGCGCGGGCGATGGCTAGTCCTAATCCTGTGCCACCTGTGCTGCGAGATCGGTGGGATTGAATGCGGTAAAATCGATCGAATATATGTGGTAAGTCTTTGGGCGCGATGCCGATGCCTGTATCTTGGATGGCGATTATTGCTGTACGATCGGATGATTCGAGTCGAATTGTGACGACTCCATTAGGCGGGGTATATTGGATGGCATTTTGAATTAAGTTGGCGATCGATCGATACATTCGATCGCTATCACCATTAATATAGATTTGTCGATCGACTAGTATTTCTAATTTTAGATCGATTTGTGCTGCGAGAGCGAGAGGAGCTAGTTCTTCTTCCAAATCGCTGACTAAATCATTGAGACAACATGGTTGAGATGGGGTGGGTAATTGTTTTGCTTCTAAACGGGATAGCCAGAGTAAATCCTCAGCCAGACGAGTGAGATGGCGAACTTGACGACGTACGATCTCTAGATTGTTGTGGGTTTCTGATTCAATTACTTCTACATTTAAGGCACTATCTACAGCTATCCGAGCGACAGATAATGGAGTTCTCAATTCGTGGGCGGCATCTGCGGTAAATTGTTGAATCTGTTGATAAGATTGATAAATTGGTTGCATTGCCAATCCCGACAACCACCAACTTACCCCAGTAATTAATAACATCAGCAGGGGAACACCAAAAATCAGAATCAGATGAAGACTATTCATATATTCATCCAACTGATGGAAAGATTGAGCGACTTGTAGATAACCCCAATCTCGACGATCGATCGTTTTCAATCCCAGAGTATGAATATGATAACGTTCCCCGCGATTCCCGTTCCGGGAGGCTACGCCAACGTCTGTAATAGTTTTCCAGTGCATCGTTGGGATTTCGTCAGGAAAAGTATGTCTTTTCGCGCCCAAAGTTGCGATCGATCTACCATTCAAATCTAACAATCGAATCCAATACCCCTGCTTCTGCGTCAACTCCCCAACTTTTGAATCAATCTTATTCGGCGAACATTTCCCATTCACAATACACAATCCAGGGAGTAAATTGAGCGCAACTGGATTAACTATACCTGGTTGCTCTAACACCGATTCAAAAGTATCATGAATAGTGCCCGATAAAGTATTCAACTCTCGATCGACAGTACGTGCAAAAGCTCGAATCATCACCAAATGAATTGCAAACCCAGAAAGTAACGTAATGACTCCAATAGCGATCGCATAAAATCCAGTTAATTGAATCCTAGTTCGATTAAAAAGTCTACTCTCCCTCATATGTACAAACCTTGCTTATGCTAGCAACTCCTCAGTGTTCCTCCGTGAATCCTCCGTGCTCCTCAGTGTTAAATAAACACCCCAACTAATCACTAAAAATTAAACCTATACCCAAAACCCCTCACAGTCTCAATCAAATTCTCACACCCACCCTCAGCCAACTTCTTCCGCAACAATCGAATTTGTGCAGCCACCACATTACTCACCGACTCAGAATCAAACGACCAAATCCGATTGCGGATTTGGTCATGAGTGAGAGTAATATTAGGATATTGCATCAAATATTCTAACAGTTGAAATTCCTTTGCGGTTAGAGCAATTAAATATTCCTTACCCTGTAGATTGGTAATAGCAATTGCATTATTACCATAGTCTAATCGAAGATTGCCCAATTGCAATTCATCAGTTTGAAATGTGGGAGCGCGACGTTGGAGCGCACGCAATCTAGCGAGCAGCTCTTCCATCCCAAATGGTTTGACGAGATAGTCATCTGCGCCAGCATCCAATCCAGTTATTTTATCCTCCATTCGATCTCTAGCAGTCAACATTAAGATTGGCAGAGTATATTTAGCCGCTCTTAATTTTTGACATAGTTCGATTCCAGATATTTTGGGTACCATCCAATCGATAATTGCGAGGGAGTAGGTAGATTTATTATCGATTAAATATTCCCAACCTACTTGACCATCTACTACCCAATCTACGATATATTGATGATGAGATAAACTTTTTTGGACGATCGCACCTAAATCCAACTCATCCTCTACCAGTAAAATTTTCACACTTCCAAATTAGACTTTATACCACTGTTTCCGCCATTGAGTCATCATATCGATTTCTTTCTGTTGCGAAGATATAATGAGTTTAGCTAGCTTTTGCATTTCAGGACGTTTAGATTTTTTGACTAAATCTTTGCCCATTGTTACCGCACCTTGATGATGGGGAATCATCGCATCGAGGAATCTTTTATCGAATCCAGCATCAGCCGCACCCAAAGACATACTCATCATCATCATTTGTCTGTGTGCTGGAGTCATCGCCATCTCATGATTCATTTCGGCGTGCCACATGACTGGAGTAGCTGAGGCTTTGGGATACCATTTTTTCCGCCACTGTTGCATCTGAGCAATTTCTTTCTTCTGCTCTCTAATAATTCCCTGGGATAGTTTGATTACTTCAGGGCGTTTGGATTTTTGCAATACCTCCTCAGCCATTACCAAAGCACCTTGATGATGAGGTATCATACTATCGATAAATCTTAGATCGTAGTTAGCATCGGCTGGGCCGACATCCATGCTATGATTCATTCCACCATGATTCATTCCCTCATGATTTTGAGTGATATTTGTTGTACTCCCATCTTGACGAGCTTGAGAATTGACAGCAGCGCAAGCAGTGATGGCAATAGCAGTACTAGCAAAGCCAAACAGTAAGATCGATCTAATTTGATTTTTCATAGTTTTTAAAAATACCCTATACACTACCCCTGTTAAGGTGAGTGTTTGTACTAAGCGGAGCGGTAAATGATAAATACTTGTGGGTTGCGATTGTTTTAGGGGGCAAAACCCGGATCTGGGGGTTCTGACCCCCAGACCCCCCATTGGGTGGGGGAGTGTCCCCCCCTCAAAGCTAGGTGCTTGGAGACGGTGGGGATGGTGAATCCGTTCGCCTTGTTGGCTTGTGGGAGGGGAAGGTTAAGTTAGGTAAAAACATCTGGAATATTTGACGCTTCTGCGCCATTTTGTCGGCAGATTTGTTGGCGTGTGGGATGCGGATGTTTTTGAAAGATCGGAAAACCGTCTCAAGAAAACTTGTGTATGTGCAGTTGCCAATGATGCGGAGGTAGCTCTTGCTCCCTCCCCTTGCCAAGGGGAGGGCTGGGGAGGGGTAAAAGGACTACGCAGCAAACGGACTTATGTATCCTCACGACCAGAGTTAAAAAAATAGCTCCATCGAGTGACAGAGCATTTAATTGACACGACGAATGAAACCTTAAATTAGTGATGCCCTAGCGTACGACACCTGCTTGCGCGTTCATGTCGATCGGTTTGAGCAGATATAACCGAAGTAATTTTACGCCTAATGATGCGATCGTTGGTAGATTTAGAATCTTTTTCAAGAACTTGGGTGCTGTGGATTCTGCCGATGCTACTAATTTGAGATAGTCTGCGGCACACTTGTCCAAGACTGGGAAGAAAGTTGGATGATCTACATTCAAAGTAATGGGGAATACTCGTCCCGCAGTCTTATTTGTTTCTTGGATTACTTCGATATCAAATTCCCGGCTATTCATGCCCAAAATTCCGTAGAATTTACTCTCCCTGTCGCGAAGATACATCGTGGCAAATACAGCCAAGAGAAAGAACCGACACCAGAGTTTTGCTTTCCAGTCATTCAAGAACTGGGGTTGGGCGCGCATGACTGCATCGAAGAAATCACCGTGACGATTCTCATCTTGGCACCAATTATCAAAGAAATGGAAGATGGGGTAGATTCGATGTTCGGGATTTGCTTCTAAGTGACGGAAAATCTTGATATATCGCCAGTACCCAATCTTCTCAGATAGGTAAGTTGCGTAAAAGATAAATTTGGGTTTGAAGAAGGTGTAACTGCGATGTGCAGTGAGAAAGCCCAAATCTAGGGAGAGTCCAAAGTCAGACATCGCTTTGTTGAGGAAGCCTGCATGACGGGCTTCATCCCGCGCTAGGAGGTTAAAACCTTCAGCTAGGAGTGGATTTTTGTGCTTGAGCTTACGACCGAGTTCTTTGTAGAGTAAGAAACCGGAAAATTCGGAAGTACAAGAGCTTTCGAGGAAATCGACAAACACCTCGCGGGTTGCAGGTGGGATATCATCCCAGGAGCGATTAAATTTTTCATCTCTGACGAAATGGTTGCGGTTGTAGTCAACGCGCATTTCTTCGATAATTGCCAGCAACTCATCTTCGTTGACGGACAGATCCATTTTCGCCATCTCTTCAAAATCGGTGGTGTAAAACCGAGGAGTGAGGAGGGTTTCTTTTGCAGGTCTTTTGATACCAGGTCTTAATTCTTCAAAGGATGCTGGTTTTTTAAGGGAATCTACCATAATAATTTTTGTTATATTAATTTCAACCTTTCCCAGTGCGATCTTTTATCCATCATTTCGATCGAAATGGATGTCCGAGTAGGCGGAGATCGAACATGGAGGGAAATTGTCTCTTATGCAGTTTACCAACTCTGGACTGGCTCGGCAGTAGATCTATGTTAAGAGTTACGAACATTCGGTGAGTATATGTGCTTAATTCCGAATTCCCAGCCATTTCTGACTGTTGAGACGGCGGATTAAGCCGAATACGAGCAGATCTAGGGTGATTTTGCGCTCGTCGATGAGGAATGATTCGATCGTACTCGGTTTTGTACCGAGATCTACGACGGAGAGACCCCGTTGACCTTGGAGACTATCATCAAAGAAGTAGATGCTAAATTGACGCTCGCCGCCATTCCAGCGACCGATGACTTGGCTACATTCTGGAGCGGTTTCAAAGCCTTTGACGGCGATTTTAGTCCGCTCTAGGACGATATTACTATCGGTCAATCCTTGTTCGCTCAGACCTTTTTGCAGGGCGGGGATGTAGTCTTGTTGGATAAAGTCCGCAAAGGGTTTGTCCTCGACGGCTGGGGGTTTTTCCTTTTTGGGTGGAACAGTTTTCTCAGATGGTGGTTTTGCAGTGGAGGATTCTTCTACCATGTCGATCTGGTTTTGCAGTAAGGGGATGAGGATTCGATCCAATTTTACCAGAAGAAGGCGGGATGTCTGAAAGCCATGCGGCTTTAGCCCATGTTCGGAATAGTTGCGTTCGTTACCCCAACCACTGCCACGACAACTGAGATCGAGTTAGGTTTATCGACAAGGAAAAATATCAACCAAACGCAGTAGCAAGTAAAATCAATAGCCATGACATGATGAATCCTACTAGTGCAATCAGGATGATTAGTCCCACAATCAGTAAGATGATAAATGATTTATCGACTCTAGCACTCGCATTAGGCGATTTGGCGTGATTTTCGACAATCTGCATATTCCGCAAATTTGCTTTGGAAAATACATCGAATACGTCACCCAAAATTGGCACCGAACCAACTACAGTATCGAGTGCAAGATTCATAACCATCCGCATCAATGAGCTGCGGGGTAAGCCCATCAGTGCGGCTTCGATAATGATATATGAAGACAATGCAGCACTGACTGTATCGCCACCACCAGGAATCAAACCGAGAATAGGATCTATGCCCATCCGTTGTGTTGTACCAGGAATAACAAACGCACCGTCGAGGATCCGACTTAATTGGCGCATTCGTTTCAATCTGGGTGAATGAGCAAAACCGCTATCCCCAAATGATTCATCGTCTCTCTGTCGAATTTTTGTCATCTGTAATATCGGCGGAAACTCCATGTTAAAAGCATATCTATACAATATATATTATCTAAACTAGACGACAATCGGCTCGTGATGTTTGGCGATCGTGACTCAAACGAGGATCGTCATTACACAATATTAAGTTTAAAGTTATTTATCGATCGCTCGGAACTATTAGTCGATCGAATGTATTCTAGGATAGCATTTAGTCTAGTCTGTAGAACGATCGATTGGATACCTTCTAATATTAAAATCCACTGTATGTTTGTAGACCCGCGAGATTATCAAATTTTGTTTCTGACTACTTTTCTAGGATTGGGCATCGCCACTAGAGATTGGCAGGTTAAACCGGAGTTGATTTTTACATTAATTACCACTTGTTGCCTGACTCAGATTGTAGCGACGATCGTCTGGCGGCGGGATGAAAATATATTTCGTTGGCGTAGCCTCCGCTTTGCGGAATCGCTCAAGAGTGCGGTGATTACTAGTTTGGGTTTATCGCTGTTATTGCGTGCCGATCGACCGAGTACGATGATTTTAGCAGGTAGTTTGGCGATCGCCAGTAAGTTTATCTTCACTAGTAATGGTAAGCATTGGTTTAATCCTGCTAATTTTGGGATTATTATTGCTTTATTACTTACGCCTGATGCTTGGGTTTCGCCCGGACAATGGGGTGCCGATTGGTGGTATTTGGCCCTATTTATTGGTACGGGTGGAATCGTACTAGGAAGGGTAGGTAGATGGGATACGAGTGTAGCTTTCTTTGCAGCTTATGCTGGTTTAGAAGCTGCTAGAAATTTGTGGTTGGGATTGACATGGGATGTGTATACTCACAAACTAATGAGTGGCTCGTTGCTATTGTTTGCTCTATTTATGATTACCGATCCGCGATCGATTCCCAATGCTCGATCGATCCGCATCATTTGGGCGGTAAGTATTGCCAGTCTAGCCTTCATTCTCCGCAACTATTTCTATATCAATGAGGCGATATTTGTCGCTTTGTTTGCTATATCTCCCATGACAATCCTCCTCGATAAGTTATGGCTAGCACCTCGATTTGATTGGAGTACAACCTCACCCGATCGTACTTATGATAAGGTAGATGTCAAATTAACTATCTAGCCTCAAGTAATAAGTTGTTTTTGAGTCCTTATTTCAAAAACTTACTTATTACTTATTACTTATTACTTATTACTTAATCAACCCTCGACCTTATGTTAAGCATACCTAGGATTATTATTAGTTTGTGCCTTGCTTGTCTTTTAGTTTTGGCTACTGCTACCAAAGCGATCGCCTTTTGCGGCTTCTATGTTGGTGGTGTAGATGCAAAATTGTTTAATAAAGCGTCTCAGGTTGTCATCGCTCGAAATGGCGATCGAACTATTCTGACGATGGCAAATGACTTCCAAGGTGATGTCAAGAACTTTGCAATGGTTGTACCCGTACCAGTAGCGATTAAAAAAGAACAAGTACATATCGGCAATCGCCAGACGATCGAGAAATTAGATAGTTTTAGTCAACCACGTTTGGTCGAATATTTCGATCCCGATCCCTGCGAACCGATTCGTGTATATAGGAGTAAAACAAGCATGGAAAATGTAGCACCAACAGCTCCACAGCCGACAGTAAGACCTTCAGTCAAAGATTCTGGTGTAACAATTGAAGATAGTTTCAAAGTTAATGAATATGAAATCTTGATTCTCAGTGCCAAAGACTCAAATGGACTAGAAAGTTGGTTGACCCAAAATGGGTATAATATTCCCAAAGGTGCTAGTAAATTACTCCGCCCTTATATTAAACAAAAGCTAAAATTCTTTGTTGCAAAAATAGATCTAAAAGAGCTGGATAAATCTGGTGGAGTATTACGGCCGATCCAGATAGCCTATAAATCGCCTAAATTCATGTTGCCTATTAGATTGGGTACGATTAATGCGCTTGGCGAGCAAGATTTGGTTGTATATGTACTCTCACCCAAAGGACGCGCAGAGCTGACAAATTATCGAACCGTAAAAGTTCCAAGTGACGCAGAAATACCTGAATATATCAAAGGTGAATTTGGCGAATTTTATAAAGCAACATTTCAGAAAGTATACGAACGCGAACAGAAGAAAGTCGCTGTGCTCGAATATGCTTGGAGTACTTCAAACTGCGATCCTTGTTCGACAGAACCACCATCAGAGACAGAATTGAAAGAAGCTGGGGTATTTTGGTTGGATGAGGGTAGTAATCCATCAACATCTAGAAGGGCAAACCCGCCTGGTGATACATTCATTACTCGTTTACATATCCGTTATACTCGCGATCGATTCCCCGAAGATCTGATGTTCCAAGAAACTGGAAATCGAGAAAACTTCCAAGGTCGTTATATAATGAATCATCCATTTAAAGGAAATGCTAGTTGCGACGCTGGTAAAAAGTATCGCCGAGCATTACGCCCGCGCTTGGAAAAAGAAGCCAGAAATCTAGCAAATCTGACTGGCTGGAGTATTCGGAATATTAATACTAAAATTGATTTCTCGATCGCCGATCCTCAAGCTCAAGCCGATAGCGATCCTTTTTGGCAGAATGTATGGGGTAATAAATAAGCAATCCTGGAGCATCCAAGTGGATGTTTGAAAAGTTATTTATGCCCAGAATTGGGAGAATTCCCCCTTAACAAAGATACTCTGCATATACAATTCGGCTAGAGTTTAGTTCCGATTGATTTACCCCCCCAACCCCCCCTTGCCAAGGGGGGGCGTTGCTCCCTCCCCTTGGCAAGGGGAGGGTTGGGGTGGGGTAAAAAGACTTCGCAGCAACTCAAATGAACTTATGCACACAGAGTAGCTGCTGAGGGAAAAAGAGCAGAAATCTAGCTGATGCGGAGCATATTTAATCGATCGAGGATTTGTAGGATCTCATGATAGGTTTTGCTGTCGCCAGCATCGAGATAGAGGTGAGCGGATTTGTGATAGTCGCTAATAGCTCCATCGATATCGCCCAATTGAGTATTTACCTTAGCTCTTTGGTAGTAAGCTGGGGCATAATTGGGATCCATATCGATGATGTGGCTAAAATTTTTCAATGCACCAGACTTGTCACCGATCGCTTGACGACAGACTCCAGACTGGTAATATGCACCAATATTGTCTGGTTGGAGAGTAATAGTTCGATTGAAGTCAACTAGAGCCAATTGGTGTCGATTGAGGATTTGTCTCATCGCGCCGCGTTGATAATAGGCGAGGGGAAATTCTGGATGTAATTGAATCGCCAAATCTAGATCTTCGAGCGCGCTTTGATAATCCTGAAGTTCGCCTCTGATGACGGCTCGATTGTAATAAGCGCGACTATTGGTGGGATCGAAGCGGATAGTTTGAGTATAGTCGGCGATCGCACCGCGTTTGTCGCCGAGGTATTGACGGGCATTTGCTCGATGATAATAGGCGTGAAAATACTTGGCATCGAGCCTGACTGACTGGGTATAGTCGTCAATTGCTTGTTGATGATTGCCAGCTTGACGATGACATACGCCGCGATTGTAATAAGCAAACGCTAAATTGGGATCGAGTTCGATCGCTCGATCGAAATCAGCCAAGGAGCGGGTAAAATCTCCCTGCACCCGATACATATTCGCGCGATTGAGATAGGTAATATGAAAGTCTGGTTGTAACTCGATCGCGCGGCTATAATCAGCGATCGCTTCTGGATAGCGATCCTGATGGCTGTAGCTATTACCCCGATTGCTATAGGCTCCGGCAAATGTCGGCTCTAGCTGAATAGCTTGGGTATAGTCGGCGATCGCTTCCAAGGATCTACCTAGATCGGCATACACCACCGCCCGATTATTATAAGCTGTGGCCGATCGAGGATTGACCGCCAAGACTTTGGTAAAATCGACGATGGCACCATCCCAGTCGCCTAATTGCTGCTTGAGATTGCCCCGATTGTTGTAGGCAAGTACGAGGCGGGGATTGAGTTCGATCGCTTTGGTATAGTCGAGGAGGGCGGCTTCGGGATCTTGCAACTGGGTATCAGCGGTACCGCGCATCAAGTATTCGATCGCTGTTTGGGGATGGGCGAGTAATTCTTTCCCTGTCTGAAAATCAGCCATCGCCGTCGGACTTTCTGGGTGTTGGAAGGAAGTTGCCAAGGCTCTGCCGATATAAGCGATGCCCCGATCTGGAGCGAGTTGGATCGCTCGATCGAAATCACTCCAGGAGCCGCTATAATCGCCCTGCAAGCGACGAGCATTGCCTCGACCACAGATTGCATCGATACACTGAGCATCCAGGGCTAGAGCTTGCTGATAGGCGGCGATCGCTTGAACGTGTTCGCCGACTTCATAGAATTTGTTTCCTCTAGTGACGATGACGTTGAGGTGTTTGGCGATCGTCGCTTGGGCATTTGCGGGGATATGTTGATGCACGAGGAGTTGGGGCATGACTCTGGCTACAGCTTGATAGGCGGCGGCTGTAGATGGATAACAGTCTTGGGGTGAGACAGCGATCAGTCGATTGAGGATAATGATTAATTCGGGATGGTGGATTTTGACCGATTGCTGTTGCCATTGTGCCAAATCGAGATCGCTCAAAGGCAGATCGGCAGCAGTTTTGCCCATAGCTGCGGCGATGGCAATTTCCCCAACGCGATAGAGGGTTTGTTGAATGGTATTGGGAGCGTCTGTTGATGACTGTTGCCCGCTCAGAGCGATTGGTAGATTTAATAATACCAATTTGCGATCGAGATTGCGGCGGATGATGCGATCGACAGATAGGGGATCGATCGTCACATCATAGGTATCGATATCGCGGAGTACTTCGAGCAAATCTGCTAACAACATTACCACCCGCGATGGAGTCCATGATTCGCCATTAACACGATCGGCGAATAATTCCTCCGCCAAAGAACAACCGCTAATAAACTCCCTCACGATATAAAATGCCCCTGGCTCGGCAAAATAACCATAGATGGTGGGTAGCCTGTCGATCGCCCGACTCAATTCACTAAAAATCTGTGCCGATAGTGAAGCTCGCTCCCAGTAATAGCTATCTGCGGGCAAATCTGGAAAAGAATAGCAGTGAATTATACACTTTAGTTGCAGTTTTCCAGGGATCTGAAGATCGACAGCTAGATAAGTAGTCATAGATCCAGCCTTACCTAGCCGCTCTACAATTCGATACCGTTGTTGGAGAGTAGAACCGATTTGATTCATTTCTTGGACATTCCCACCATTCACTTGCAAGTCGTTCACAACACTCTCCAAAAATGTGCTCTGCCAAAAAATTTATACTGTACGATGCGAACTGAATATCATCGTTGAAGCGATGTCTATAAAAGAGACATTGGTTCAAAAACTATGCAGTGGCAAATGACTTCGCCCTCTTCACTTATCTTGCGTACACAAGTTATTTGAGCTGCGTAGTCTTGTTACCCCACCCCAGCCCTCCCCTTGGAAAGGGGAGGGGGCAAAGCCCCCCCTTTCCAAGGGGGGGTTGGGGGGTAAATCGATCGAGACTGAATTCTAGCCGACTTATCGGTATTCGGTAGCCCTCTTCACTGAATCATTTTGGCGAGGATTTTACCCTGACATGCTATTTCACTTAATCCTAATATTTTCCATTCTACACATGGTTGACAAGAAATCGCCGACTGGAGTACTTGACATACGGCTGAGTTTATTTGCGCTATTTGCTAGTTGACAGCATAGATCTAGATTACGAGTAGATGGGATCTCGATCGCACTGAAGGTCAATTTCTGCGCTTAACATGCAGATATTAGCATCATTGGTAGAAATACTTACCGATCGATCGCACCTACAGGCGATAAAGTCAGCCCTGATTTGGGCAATATAAAGATTAGACAGCTTAAAATCCCAAATTGTGCCATTGACCCATCTCTTACGCTAATGAGCTGAATCTAGATATATTTACATCTTAATTTATAAAAAATAGTCTCATCTAAACCCTTTTCGATTCAACCTGAGCAACTTCTGAGTAACCGAACATGAATCACCCCAAATCCCCCAATTCCCAGCTCCTCCAATTCATGCTTCGAGCACAGCAATTAGCTCGGCAAGACGTAAAGACCGACAAAGGCTATGCGATGATGATGACCTCCATCATCACCATCATGCTCTTTAGCTTGATGGGGGCATTTTTGACGATGACCAATCTCGCCAAATCCTCAACCGATGCCTACATCGATGGTAACAACACCTTCTACGCATCAGAGTCAGGCTTGAATAAACGTGTCAGCGAACTCCGTGCTAGATTTGATAATTACAACTCTCCCTCTGATGGTGCGACTACAGTTGCAGACAAGAGCAGTCCTAGCTTCAAGCCAACAACGATGTCTACATGTTATGAATCGACGGCGGATGCTATATCTGCTAGAGATTTCGAGTGTAAACCATATCGATTTACATACAATAATAATATCGCTCGAACCGCAGGAACTAGTGATGGTAGCATCGTTCTAAGTGAAGCAGATGGGAATAGCTCTAAAGTCGAATATAAGGCATTTACATTCGTCGCTGACAAGACCAACTACGATACATCCCCTGTCCCCGCACCAATTCCGACCGTCCTTGCGAGTGGCGACGAATACGCAGGCTTGAATGCCCAAGAATATAAATATACGGTCAACGCCAGTGCTGCTAAATTAAATGGCAACGCAACAGGATCCCAAATTGGTAGCTCTGGAGATAACAAAACCGTCTTGCAAATGGACTTCAAAAGTCAGGCGATTCCCTTATTTCAGTTTGGGGCATTTTATGAGGGAGATTTGGAACTCAATCCTGCTCCAAAGATGACTTTCAATGGTCGCCTGCACAGTAACAGCAACATGTATCTCACTGCGGGAACTTCAACACTTGACAGTGTAACAAATCAGAATATTTCATTGAGAATTGATGGTAATCTCACTGCAAAGGACGGAATCTATATTGGAAATCGCGCGTTGCCAACTGGTTACCTTGCTAGCAAGGGAGTGAAAATCGTAACAGTTACTGGTTCTACTCTCGCAACTAATACTTTATGGTTGAGTAAAAATGGAGATACAACTCAACCTAGAAGTATAGCTTCATATAATAATACATCCCCAATGGATCCAGTTGAAGTTACCAATCTAGAACCATATAATCAACGGCTGAAGAGTCGCTTGGATAGCAAGTTGAAAGCTCCATCAGTAGATTTGTTGGCCAAGGTAGATCCTACTAAAGACAATAGTGTCGGTGAATATTACGGCAAAGCAGATCTACGCTTGGAAATGGTGCCAAATAATTCCTCTGTTCCATTTACTTTGCAAGTAATTGCTAGTGGGGGGACTACTAATAATAGTAGTTGCAGCACTACTGCTCCATTTAGCAGCACTAATGTATCAGTCGGCCGAGCAGATTATAATAAGCTTAAATGTAAAAACTTGGCTGAAGGTCAATTGCGAAGCCTGATGCAGCCCGTCTTAGTTCGACCTAGAAGTGATGCAGAGTTCGATAGATTCTGTACAGCACCAGCATCTACAGCTCCAACTCTTTCGGCGGCGGCTACTCCAGCCGTCAAAGAGCGAATCCTAGATGCTCTTTACTTTACCCTCGCAGCTCAAACTGCACCAATCAAATATTCTAGCCTTAATACAAGAATCAACGCATTCAGCTCAACGTCATATCAATTTGCGGCACCTACTACCAGTCCGGTACCAACTCAATTCGATCGATTACTAACCAAAATAAACACTGATTTAGCATCATCAAGTCAAGCTGAATTAACTCCAGGTGATATTGGAAATCTCAATGCTGCAACTCCAGCAGAAATAGCTGCCTTATCTAGCACAAGCACAACGACAGCCAAAAATACAGCTAGCAAACAGAAAAGTTGTTTTATTCCCGCACCGATTCAGGCTTTATTTACACCTGCCACTACGGTTACTACGACTAGTTTCTACGATCGACGTGAAGCTCGCGATATGAAGATGTTGCAAACCAATATCCAAAGTCTAACCCTATGGAATCGGGATGGTTTATTTTTAACATCATTCATCAGTACAGGTTATGACGCTGATGCTATTGCCAGCGAATTTGGTACGATGACTCCAGACGATAATTCTGGTAATAATGTTTTATTTTTCAAAGCCGATCCTCAACTTAAACAATTTGAGTATGATGCAACCCTGACTGGAGCGAATAAGTACAAAGAGGTCGATACCGATCCGAGGTCTTTTCGTAACATGGGATTAGCGGCTACAGATCGAACTGAAGGTGGTTTAGTTATCTATGCGACCATCAACAAGTCTGACCCTGACTTCTCATACACTGCCAAACAAAGTCCCTACGGATTTGCTTTCAACGGTGGCGCAAATTTACCTGCACCTTTGACTATTGCCTCAGATCAGGCAGTTTATTCTCAAGGTGATTGGAATATCACCACTATCGATAAACAACCAGCATCTTTCTTGGCAGATACGATTACTGTTTTATCTAATAGTTGTATAGCTACTGTTGATACTCCAGCAACTGGGAGTACACTCGGCTCCCTGGCTGGTCAACTCAATTGTGGTGCTGTAGATACATCAAAAAAGGGACCACCTCCTGTAGTAACTCCTGCTTCAACAACTACTATCAATGCTGCTTTCCTTGGGAGAACAGATGCTAGCGATCCTGATGCTAGTCCCAAATACTATAGTGGTGGCTTGAATAACTACATGCGCCTCCTAGAAGATTGGCGAAATACAACGATGGTTTACAGAGGATCTTTTGTTAGTTTGGGTGCGCCACTAGAAGTAATGGGCAAATATAAAGAGTGTAAGAGAATACTACCAGCAAATGAAGGTAACTATGCTTGTCCTCCAGACAGACAGTGGGATTATGACAGTAGCTTCAATTCTTTCGTTGGATTGCCACCCTTACCTCCAAAAGTAATCAGAATTCAACAAGATTCATTCAGACGCAAGTTCAACTAATTATCTGATTTACTACAGTATTTTCACAAATCTCTCCAAATTGGGGAGATTTTTTTTGCACGATCGACGATCGATGGTAAATTAGTGTCGAATCATAATCGCGTCCCTAAGTCTGGTGGTATGTATATGGAATTTTGGGATCGGGTATTAGAAGTAGCTAGCATGACGGCGCAGAGAGTCGGGTTGCGATTGCTGTCAGATTTTGGACGGGCAGAGGGATTGGAAAAAGATGATGGTAGTCTAGTTACAGAGTCCGATCGATGGGCGGATCATGAGATTCGATCGAGTATTACCGCAGCTTTTCCCGATCATGCCATTCTTAGTGAAGAGAATGTACATACTTTCACCGATGCCGAATGGACGTGGGTGATCGATCCGCTCGATGGTACCACCAATTTTACCCGTGGGATTCCATTGTGGGGGATTTCGATCGGGTTGCTCTATCGCGGTGAGCCTGTATTTGGGTATGTATATTTTCCGCCTGTCGATCGAGTTTTTCATGGTTATTGGGCGGGTAATACTGGCTTGGAAATGCCCGTCGGTGCCTATCTAAATGGTCAGCCAATCCATGTTAGTCAGGAGCAGACTAGTCAAAATCATTTTTTCAGTTTCTGTGCCCGTAGTTTGCAGATTTGGCAGCCTGGATTTCCTTGCAAGGTGCGGATGTTGGGGGTGGCTACTTACAACTTTTTGATGGTGGCATCGGGGGCGAGTTTGGGTGGGGTCGAAGCTACACCCAAAATCTGGGATTTGGCGGCTGTCTGGGCGATCGTACATGCTGCTGGGGGAGTTTGGGTATCTTTGCTGGATGAGCCGATTTTCCCTGCGGTGGTGGGGCGAGATTATGGTGCTCATGCCATGCCGAGTCTGATTGTCAGTCAACCAGAGTTGCTAGATGTTTTGTTACCGATGATGTCGTCGTTACGAAAGTAGGGGCTTTCGCTTTTTCCATTGGCAACTACCTTTGTGTGGAAGTCGGCTGGAATTCAGTCTGGATTGGTTTACAGCCCCAAAACCCCTTGGATGCGGGGTGGATTAGTTGTCGAGAACGAAAATCTAGAACCCTATAATTTAGTCTTTAACCGCCCTCGATTGAAATCGGGGCTAACGGCAAAAGTCCACTGAAGTGGACTGAGCGATTTTTATTTTGGTGTATAAAACCACCCTGTTCTTGGAAAGGGAGGCAGGGTGGATTAATTGTCGCTAGAAGATTTTCCTTAGTCCATTTCAATGGACTTTCGCTATTAGCCCCGATTTCAATCGAGGGCGGTTGAAGACTCAACACCAAGGTTGTTGCATTTTTCTTTCCTTCCCAGCCCCAAGGATGCGGGCTAGCTCTAACTCCCTCCCCTTTGCAAGGGGAGGGCTGGGGTGGGGTAAAGGGACTAAGCAACAACTCAAATAACCGCAGCACCCTTTGAACTACTTGGCAAAGAGAGGATATACCCACGTCGATCGGGCATGAGTTCGATGTTACCGCCGTGGAGTGATGCGAGGGTATAACTGAGCGATAAGCCTAGACTAACCCGCACATCTTGCCCCAGATCATTATCCATCGACTTTGAAGAGATCGAAGCCGACTTTCTTTTGCTAGTGGTAAATCGATCTAGTAGTGCCGGATGAGGATCTGTTGTGGTAATTTGGAGTTGTAATCGTTGGTGCAGCCTCTCGTTCCGAGAATCGGTCAAATTGGCGAGTTCAATCAAGATCTGATGACGAGTACCACTACCTTGAATCAAACTCAAACTCAAGTAGTAGATGATTTGCCGTACATTGTCTTTGTCCAACAACCACAGCCGATTTCCCTCAGTCAAATTGAGTACGATCTGCTGCTGTTTTTGTTGCAACAATGGCTCTAAGTTCTGAACCGCTAATTGACATAGCATCTCCAAATCTACAGATTTGAGGTCGATCGGATGCTGTTTGCGATTGGCTAGAGTGGAGACTTCGGCATCAAATTCAACTAATTGAGCGATTTCATCGACGATCGAGACCAACTGTTGACCGCTACTATGGATGATACCTAGATAATCTTTTTGTTTGATGCTTAATGAGCCATAGATTTCTTGCTGCAAAACACTTGCCATGCCTAATACAGAGGTCAGTGGGGTGCGGAGTTTTTGGGCTAGATGAGTAATTAGTTTGAACTGAATTTCAGCTTTAATTTGTGGGTAAGTCAGAGGTATCTCTCGTTTAGCAGATATTTTCTGGGGGAGGCTAACTGGCTCGACTCGATCTTTTTCGACGATTTGAATATTTTCTGTGACTGCGATTAGATCGTCAAAACCGCGATGATGTTGGTTGTGAAGTGTCAGCTCTACCGCATCATGAAGATCCGTAATCCGGTGATTTAGTTGTGCTTGACTCAAAAACTTTCGCTCGAATTCACTGGCTAACCATCGACTGACTAGTTGCAATAGATCGATATCTCTGTCACTAAATTGATGAGGGATAAAATCTAAGACTGAGATTACGCCTAACCTATCGCCTGCTGCGGTAATAATTGGCACACCCATATATGCTTGAATACCATGTACCCGAACGAGTGCTGTAGTACTTAATGCTGGATGCTCCTGAAGATTGCTAATGCTAAAAGACCTGTCGCAAATTATGCTCTGGTGATGGCAATATTCTATTCCAGCTAGTGCTAATATTAAATTACCATCTCGTGGTAATCGATCGAGCAATTCTAGTCCATCGATCGCCCCAATCTGACAACCGCGATTCCCCTTCTGCTGCGGCAGACGCTCCGCGAACAGGGAGGCTTCTGCGCAGGCAGAGGCTACGCCAACGCCAACGCCGACAAGTGATAAAATTGAGATGGGGAATCCAGTCAGTCGAGTTAGTTGGGCAGTTGCTTGGCTAAATAAGGGAATAGTTGTAGATTGTCTGGTGTTCAACTGAGGGATGATTCGATCGGATTGTTGACGTTTAGATCCACCGATTTTATCGGTGGATTTGACAGCGAGATTCTTGCCTGGAGTGAGCATGGAAAGTTTGCCCAGAATATTATGTATAGATTATTTCTAGCCAGTATTGCTAAAAGCTTGGTATTGCACGTTTTGATAAATTGGAAAGATAAGTCTAAACCTAAAATTCCCACAAAACCATGCTAGAGCAACATTCCATCCAAAATTAATCTAGTCACTAAAAAATACAATCTAGGTTGAATCCAGATATAGAAGATATTTTTTTAGCCAACACCATAAATACAAGTTCGATCTATAATTGACACTCCCCGATATGAATAATTCAGCTACTGCATTCGCCACAATCTTGACTCAGGCTGGCTCTTCATCTCGCCATGAGACCAAATCGATGGTAGCTGCACTACAGCAAGCAGAGACAACCGCAAGACGAGAAAAATTGGCTATTCCTTTTGCAGAGTTGGCTGGTGAATGGCGATTGTGTTTTGCAACTGGTGCCAAGAAGTCACCTCAAAAACTGGGGATTAAATTAGGCAGAGGGTATTATCTACCGAAATTTGTGTTTGCGTCGATCGGATTTACTCCCGATCTTGAATCTACCACAGTAGGTACAGTCACAAATCAACTCAAAGTAGGTGGATTAGGCATAAAATTTACTGGCCCTTGTAGCTATCCAGGCAAGAAAAATTTACTAGTATTCGATTTTACCCAAATCCAAATTAATTTACTAGGGCGAACAGTTTATGAAGGTAAAATTCGGAGCGGAAAGACAGAGAAGATCGAGGATACTGTGCCAAAATCATTGGTACAGCCTCTCGTTTCGAGCATCGCCAAAATGCCTTTCTTTGCTTTTTTCTGGGCGAGTCCAACTGGAATTGCTGCACGTGGACGCGGCGGTGGGTTGGCTATATGGGTGAGAGCTGAAGGTGAGGCTTAAAGAGATAAAGGTCGCAATTTTCAAGCTTTTAATTAAAATATCTGCTATATTAGAAAGTAGACTCAAAAATATATGACCTCGATCGGTAGCACCAATGAAACGCACTGACAAGGATACATTAAGCGATATCAATGATGCTCCAGATATTCAGCATCTAGTGCATGACAAACGATCGACAAAACGTGCTACCTCCGCCAAAGGCAATCGTCGCAACCGTCGCTACGAAAATCGGATTCTCAATGCACAAGCACAAGAAGATTTTGATGATGTATCAGTAGAAAGACTAGGATCTGACGATCTCAATGAGGATCGAAATTGACATCTTTAAAAATAAGCTGCTCAACTTCTTGGAAAAGTTGAGCAGCTTATTTTTATTAATTCTGACTAGTTCTTGACTGGCTCGGCAGACTTCATCGCATCAGCAGGCTTCATCGCATCAGCAGGCATGGCATCAGCCTTAGGAGCATCTTCAGCCTTCATCGCCGCGTCTTTTTTCATGGTATTCCCAGGTTTCATCGCGTCGCTTTTTTTCATCATCGCACCTTTTTTCATCATCGCACCTTTTTTCTTCATCCCGACTTTTTTCTTCTTTTTCTTGTTCAACGCAATCTGCGTAGAAGTCGAGGTTACTTGGCTATCTGCTGTGACAGTTGACAATGAAGCGGCTTGAATCGAGTTCATCCCGATAGTAGTGGTAGCTAAAGCCGTAATGACACTCAGGATTTGATGGGATAGTTTCATGGGGAATATTTAGATTTGCTTGAGGTTCTACATACTGTACAGAAGCTATCTCCAATCGGATTCAATTAGAGAACTAAGATTTCCGATCCGTTGCTTCGGTTAGGTAGACTTTAGCATAGTGTTTCGATAACTTTTGTCGCAGAACGATCGATTGAGTCTAATTGGGGACAAATTTTATGGATATTCCGTTCATACAGTAGCGCAATCCACTCTGTAGGGGCAATTCATGAATTGCCCCTACAGAGTGGGGGGTTAGGGGGAATCTACCGCTCGAAACGAAGTCTAGCCGACTTGTGTGTACACCGTAGCCTAGTGGTGGGGAGCCAATCTAACTTTCGATCGCAATTTCTCCCTCTGGCTCTACTGCTGTTTTTTCTTCGATTGTAATCATCACTTTAGTAATTTTTTGCCAACCTTTAAATGGTAGCTCCATCAAAACTTTACCCTCGCCATCTGGTATGAAATCACCACAAGCAGTTTCTTCATCTCCATTCATTGCCCAAATTCGATAAACTTGACCTGCGGGAATGGGTGCAACTTGCTGGAGAGTTAATACCGCTGAAGATTTCTGTGGAGCCATTATCAAACTACCCATGCTGACTGATTTTTTCTCCGTACTTTTGAGTGGGAAAAATCTATTATTCGGTTGTTGGAGTAAATTTACAACAGATTGATATGTTTGCGCAGTTCTTTGGGGCAATTTCTCCTCTATAGAATCGATTTGTCGTTCGAGAGCGATTTTAGTTTTAGTCAGATCTTGTCTGGCTATTGCTAATTCTTGACTGAGCTGGTAGTTTTGCCAACCTAAAGCTCCCAGGATCGATAATCCGATTCCAGCAATTGTTATTTGCCACCATTTTGCTGCTTTAGATGCAATCTTTGACCGATCGATCGGGATATTATTATTCACCACTACTACTTCACTCTGAGCAATTTCCATGATTTGCTGTTTGAGAGTTGGCGGCGGACATTCTGCGGGTAAAGTTAGTGGTAATAAATTTAGTGTCAACATCAAACTCTCAACCTCTGCTTGTTGTTCGGGATGTTTGGCAAGATATCGATCGACCATCACAATTTCTGCTGGAGTAAGATCGCCCAAAACATATCCAGCCAGCAATTCTGACCACTGTTCTGGTTGAGATTGGGGAGGAATTTCTGTCATGGGGAATTGTTGATTTAGAGTTTAAAATTTAGAAATTGAATTATCTGATGATGTTCGACATATTTAGATTTCAATTTTCTACCAGATCTTTGAGAAATTGTCTGAGTTTTAGCAACCCTTGACGCGATCGAGTTTTGATGGTGCCTAGTGGTAGATCTAGTTCTTGAGCGATCGATGATTGACTCTTTCCTTCATAATAAGCCATCTCTAGAACTTGTTTTTGAGCGATCGGCAGTTCTTGTAGCGCGACAGCCATTCTTTCACTCAGTTCGGTGAGAGTTACTGACTCCATTCCTGGCTGACTTGGGGTTGTTGGCAGATGATTTCCAAAGCGTTGCTGCAAGTTCCGTTGGGAGGTTTGTTGTTGGAACCGATTGAGCGCGCGAGAGCGAGTAATTGTGAGCAAAAAAACGAGTACAGTACCGCGCTGGGGGTCATACTTAGCTACTCCACGCCAAAAAGCAAGAAACACTTCTTGGGTGAGATCTTCAGCTTCAGTCGAATTGTTTAGCATCCGTAAAGCTAGTCGATAAACTGCGGTACCATAGCGATCGTATACAACACCGAGGGCATTACTATCGCCCTGTTGTAATGCCATAATGACTTGGAGATCGGATTGTTGGTTTGCGAGCATGAGCTATTAGAAAAACCACAGAATACCTGAGACCACATAATACCCGCCCATGAGTACCATTACTACTCCCCCCCACCGCAATACAAGATCGGAATTGGCAAGAATAGAGCGACTGACTTTCATCAACCCCGCAAATAAACTCGTAGCAAAAATTACCGCCGTATAGCCCACTGCATAAGCCACCATTGTCAAAGTGCTCCACAGTGGGGAGCCAGTCGCGGAGGCTGCGGCTAATACAGCAAATAGTACTGGGCTAGCACAGGGAGAACTAATCAGCGCAAACGTCAATCCCACTCCATAAGTACCCGCAAAAGGAATAGAAATTTGAGTTTGAGGTAGGGGAAGATGAAATAAGCCACCAAAGCTCAAACCCATCAAGATAATCAGCGTACCGATTATCACATTAATATACCCCCGCCAGTCCACCATTACCGCCCCAGCAACGGACGAAAATAACCCAAACATACTCAATACCGTAATTACGCCCAAGACAAATCCAGCAGCATTTAAGAACGCTTCCCGCCGAGATTTGACATTGAGGGTACCAATATAACTGAGATTGATTGGGAGCATCGCCAAAATACAAGGAGAAATACTCGCGAGTAAACCCCCACCAGCGGCAAAGGGAATCAAAATCCAGGGATCTGCCAGTGGTTGACTTTCTCCCCATTGTTGATAGTGATTTTCAGCCTGAGAAATTGCTCTCTCCAATGGCTGAAATACATCACCATTGTTGATGAGGATAATTGCGATCGCCATAAAAAGCCCCAAACCCAACCAGATCGACCATTTTGGCAAATATCGGCGTTTTTTATACTCATTCCTAGTAGCGTTTGGTTCAGTCATTTGGTATTTGGATGGTATTCACAAAAGATAGGCATGAGAAACTAGTCGATCTCTATTATCACGGATTATAAATTTGGTATTTAAAAACCTTGAGGTTGAAGTTTTGGCGACTGTTAAGGTCGATTTGGCTGTAGTAATGTCAGATCGAAATAATGTCTGCTTAGAGGTTGTTTGAAAAGTGCAACGATCTGATTTACAGTCGGTAGGGGCAATTCAAGAATTTCCCCAACCGACAGTAAATCAGATAGTTGGACTTTTGAAAAAACCACTAAGCAGACATTATTTAGATCTGACATTACAACAGCCAAATCGACCATAAAAGGA
>JANOPX010000206.1:0-3330 GCA_031422115.1 Chamaesiphon sp. VAR_4_metabat_408
TCCTTTTATGGTCGATTTGGCTGTTGTAATGTCAGATCTAAATAATGTCTGCTTAGTGGTTTTTTCAAAAGTCCAACTATCTGATTTACTGTCGGTTGGGGAAATTCTTGAATTGCCCCTACCGACTGTAAATCAGATCGTCGGAAAGCGATTTTACCAATTGCGGGTATAAAAAATAACTTTTCAAACACTCTCTAAGGTTTTTTCATCGTACCAGCATTACTCATTTGAGCGATCGATCGATCGAGGATCGATGAATAGGCATTGAGATCGGCATTGTTGCGAAATTGTTTAATGACTTTACCAGTGCTTGGATCGACGATCGCAACTGTAGAAGTTTGGGATTTATTAGCCTCAAAAAATTGACTCAACCCCAATTTAGCCGCCATTTCCATTGAAGCTTTTGTTGTTCGACGATCGGTCACATCAAACACGACAAAATTAGCTTTATTGCCATACTTTTGTTTGAGTTGGGAGAGTGTAGGCGCAATATTTTTGCATCCAGGACACCAGCTAGCATAGATATCTACGATAACTGGCTTACCTTGGAGTTCTTTTGCCAAAGCACTTGTATTTGCCTGAGCAATTAATTGCTTGGATGGGAATGTAGCTCCTGGTTGAGCAACCGCTTGCAAGGCAGTCATACTCATCATCGTAGTAGCTACAGTCAGAACAGAAAAGATGTAAGTAGGGGCTAGTTTCATTGAGAAGATTGGGATTTGCTAATGTTCTATTAGTGATACCGTCTCAATCTTCAATTGGATTTATTTATTGAGTTGCCTGTTCCCATGCTGGATGTGATAGCAAAGATGAAATCGCTCTTACTCCTCGTAATTGATTTGATAAGGGCAAATGTCCTCTGGGAGCCGTCAAATCCCAAGTAAATGCGCCTGGGTATCTTGTCCAGTTATTACCGCTCTTCCAGGCGATTTTTGACCAGAGTTTGCTCCAATCTTTGCTGCTGCCCAGCCAGATTTCGCGCTGGATGGAGAAACCAAACTTGCCTTCGGAATGGATTTGCCATAAGGTATCGATCGTTTGTAGATCTAGACTAGGTAGCTGTTCGACTTCGGTAAAGTAGATCCATTTCCGCCCAACTGCGTCAGCTCCTGCGAGTTCGCACAGTTTCTGATTATTCAGCTTGTCTGCTGCTTGAAAGTCTTGCTTGGCTAATAGTTGTTGTAATAATGTATAGTCTACGCCCATGCTCGATTGCAATGGGACTATCCCAGTGGGGAATTCCTGTTCTAGATACTCTCTCGCTGAGGACAACTCGCTCTGATACAAATATTGATACACAGCTCCCGCTACAACTGTTGGCTTGGCATCCCGTTGTTCGTGCAGCCATTCGATCGCAAATTCCACTCCCGATGCTCCAGCAGCAATAATTTGAGGGAGAAGCTGTAATTGACTTTTTGCATTACTAGTTGTAAATTTATCCTTCAATTCGACGAAATTTACTGGGATCGATGGTGATGTAGTGCTAGAATCGAGCATGGGTGAAGATCGGCTTTACAGTTGGATTGTCGTCCGATCGATATTCTAGCGGAAATTTGGTCAAAAGCTCCACAGTTCAGAGCTGCTTTACTAAATTGTGATACTCGGAGCTAGGGGTTTTCAGATCTAGAACCGTTTATTTGCAAGATCTTTTGGATGATTGCGGTAGTTGAAGTCGGGATTTCGACTTGAATCAACTGGATTTTACCGCCATAAGCTTTGACAGTTGCTGCTTCTGGGAGGTTTTCGATCGAATAATCACCTCCTTTGACATAGATATCTGGTTGCAGTGCGGCAATGAGATTACAGGCAGTTAAATCATCAAAAATTACTACCGCATCTACAGATTTGAGTGCAGCGAGAACTTCTGCTCGGTGAGCTGCTGTGACGATCGGCCGCTCTGGCTGTCCCGGTTTGGGCGGTTTGATCCCCCGCACCGATCGATCGCTATTCAGTCCGACAATCAGGGTTTTCCCCAAGGATTTGGCCGCATGAAGATAACGAACATGTCCAGGATGGATTAAATCGAAACAACCATTGGTAAATACCGATGGTCGCCATATCTCTGGATGAGCAGCGATTTCTGCTTGTAATTGACCGAGATTCATGATGAGGGTCAGGGGTCAGGGGTCAGGGGTCAGGGGTCAGGGATGAGGGGGGACTGGGGGACTGGGGGACTGGGAGATTGGTTTAGCTAGACAGACGGGAATCCCCACACCATAGCGTACTCGCTTCGCGCGCGGATGAAAGGCGCGTGAGATGAGGATTCCACCCGCTCACAAGACATGTAGCATTATTCTTGTGGGCGACTCGCTTTGTGGATGACGAGCCGAACAAATCCCATGATTGTCCATTGACTTATTTTGTGTTATCATGGTTATGGTAACTGCGATAAAATAACGTTGTGTTGAAGGCGGTCAAAGTCAGAATTTATCCAAGCACTGAGCAACAAAGTCATTTGGCGCAAGCTTTTGGCTGTGTTCGCTTTGTTTGGAATCAATCTCTGGCTAGGATGTCTCAGACCTACAAAGAGACTGGCAAGGGCATCTCTGCCTTCACGATGAAGAAACAGATTCCAGTATGGAAGACCGAGAATGAATGGCTCAAGCAATGCTATTCGCAATGCCTTCAGTCGTCCGTACTTAACCTGTCTCAAGCTTTCATCAACTTCTTTGATGGTAGAACAGGCTACCCGACCTTTAAAAAACGTCAGGGCAGACAATCGATGCAATACCCTCAGAACGTTAAAATTTTGAGCGATGCTGCTGGGCAACTGGGCGGGTCACCCGACCAGAGGGGGACCCGCCTAGCAGAGATTAAATTTCCTGGTAATCTTGGAGTTGTTAAGGCTAAAATTCATCGGGATTGCGCTGGTACATTGAGGACTGTGACGGTATCTAAAATGCCTGACGGTCGTTATTATGCCTCGCTACTGATGGACGATGGTGTTGAAAATCCAGTCGCCAGTGAAGAGAACTGGGCGGGTGACCCGACCAGTGGTAAAGCTATAGGAATTGACCTTGGCTTACTCGATTTTGTGGTTACATCTGATGGATCTAAATACCAGAACCCTCGACACCTGAAAAAGCATGAGCGCAATCTCAAACGTAAACAGCGTAAGTTATCTAGGAAAAAGGACAAAACAACTATAGGACGAAGTAAAGCTAAACTAGCTGTAGCCAGAGTCCATGCAAGAATAGCTAGAGTCCGTGAAGATTTCCGACATAAACTATCCCGCAAGATAGTCGATGAAAACCAAATCATTGTCGTAGAAAATCTGGCAGTAAAGAACATGGTAAAAAATCATTGTTTGGCTAAGTCAATCAGTGATGC